>CAZBWC010000042.1:2141-8905 GCA_964495395.1 Microcaldota archaeon | reverse complement strand
TCGTTTGCGCAGGCAGTGCTTGGGGAGAAAATAACTGTACCTACGTTGCTTGGAAAGGCGAAATTAACTAGCCCTCCAGGAACGCAATCACATACCACGTTCAGGCTACAGGGCGAAGGTTTGCCTTATCAGGGCGGGCATGGGCAGGGAGACCAGTTCGTGCGCGTGATTATCGATGTTCCAAAAAAGCTTACTGACAAGCAAAAGAAAGCACTGGAAGATTTTTCAGGCTCGTCTGCGGGCGGCAGGAAGAAAAAGGGATTTTTGGAAGATGTTTTTAGCTAATCTTCATCGCTCTTTTTGTGCGGTATCCATTTCAGGTATTCTGAACTTACAACCGTGTATTCAACACCTAAAATTTTCCCATCATCCTGCAGCGTATATTCTTTTATCGAAGCTTCGATTTCAGGTGCAAAAAGATGGGCATTCCATACTTCTGATATCATCTCACCCATAGAATCGCCCTTTGCCCCTGTAGAGCACGCATCCAATATCACAGTTGGTTCATCTACAAAATATTTCCTAAGTTTCCTTAATTCCTTTTTGTCTGTTAAATCCAGCTGTCCCTTCTCATCATACCTCCTATCAAGCAGTATGCCATCTGGCTTGCCATGTCCGCCAATTACCACGGTATCTATTTGCCCATAATCTCTGGCAACATTTGCCACCTGGTTATAAAATTCATCTTCAGTGCTCATTTCTATCAAGACTATTCTATAATATCTTGTTAGCTCTTCCACTTTGGTATTATTAAGATAAAATGCTCCATTCCAATCATCTTTGTTATATGCAATAAGCAATACCGGCTTTTCGGAAGTGTATTTTTCATCAATTCTGGCACACATTTCATCTATAATTTTATCACTATGCCTCATGAAATATTCAATCCCAAAATTGTTGTAAAGTTTTACGACTTTTTCTGTACCGAACATCACCATACCATATGCGAAGTTTATTACTTCTTCTCCGGTTGGGTCTTTTATTTTAAGTTTTTGCATGAGTTGTTTTGCTTTCTGGAAATTGGTCTCACTAAGAAATCTTTCTATATTTTTCTGAGGTATCCTAAACTGCAATAGAAATGCACCATTTCCTCTATCCTTAGTAATCTTAATAATCTCCACAATCTTTTCCATATGGCTCAAAAAAAGGTCTCCGATTATTCCGCCTTCCTGGCCTATAACCACAAAAGCCTCTTTACTTTTTCCGATGCTGATTAGTGCATTGGCTATCCCATCGCTATCCTTCTCAAACTGTTTCGCTATTTTGCTATTCCCTAACACTCCGAAAGCACTTGATGCATAAACCCTTGCTGATTTGGCAATATCAACAAAATTTTTACTGTGCTCTCTAAACAACCTCATTAAATTATTATCCCGAAGTGCTGAAAATGTTTCATAAGTTGCGAATATACATGCCTTGGCAATCTCTACAAACTCATCGGTAAAATCAATAAACAATTTAGCCATATCCTTGTTATTGAGCTGTGCCAAAACCAGTTCTGCATTTGATACTTTTGCATACCATTCCTTAAGCTTAAATCCGCCGCTTTCCTCAGCAATAATCGCAAGTGCCTTCTTAACCTGCTTTATCTTTTCCTGCGGATTTTCACTTTCTAATATTGCCTTTGCAACCGCATCAGGGCAATGGCTGCCTACCAGTTCCTTGACCTTGTCAACCGTCAGTGTTGCAAACTGAAATACGAACATAACCAATCAATGCTCCAGATACTTAATAATGCCATTCTAAGTTATCCTGAAACTCTCCTTCGCATGCTTGTATATGCCTGCATGTTTTTCATGCTCTTTTTCCAGCACGCTATAAGTCATGACCACAAACCTGTACCTGTCCTGGTTTTCTATTACGCACATAACCAGCATTGCATTTTCCTTTTTTCCATTGACATAAGCAGGTGCGAGGAATGTGCTTTCCTTGGCTGATTTGCCTGAGACTTTAGCATCAATAGTTGCAAGGAACTCGTATTTCATTTTATCCTGAAGGACTTTCACCAGCTCTTCATTATAATCTTCAAGCGTTGCTCCTGGCGTTACCGAAGGCTTTACGCTAAGCATACCTTCTTTTCTTTCACCGTCAGAAAAACTGTGGCCATAATCCTGGGTAACTGAGACCAATTGCCAGCTATTAGGTATTTCAAGGCTATACTGTTCCTCTTTGTTTTCAAATCGTTTGTATCCACCCTTACCAAATATCATAACCCCATTTCTTTGTTACTGGTTAAAATCAGTTACTATTTCCTTAGTCCTTCTACCTGTTTCCATCTCGTCCCCAATCCGGTTAATATGTTTCTTACTGTATCTCCAGGCAAAACCTTTGCGCCTGTGTCAGGGCTGCGATAACTATGCATATATCCGCGTCCCCATCTTCTTTCTAGCGTGCCTTCACTCAAGCCCGTCATCAGACTAATGGTTCCCAAAGTATAAAATCGGTCAAGGTCTATAGAAAATGCATATGCATTTCTTCTTCTAATTCCTTGCGCATGCACACCGGTTGGTCGCCTTGCCAGCTTATGCATAATTTTTTTGTAATATTTTAGTATTTAAATGTTCGTCACAAAATCAGTTTTTTGCAAATGTCCATACACTCCTCTTTTGTCAAAGTACGTACTCTTCTTTTTCCAAATTCGCCTAAGGCAGCTATCTGCCCTTCAGAAAATCTCTTACTATGCTTCAACGCCTTTGCAACGCTCTGGTTCTTGTGCTGAAACATGAGGTTGATTATTTCCTCTTCACTATCACTTATTTGCATCCTGGTCGGAGTCAATAATACTATTGCAGAATCAACCTTAGGGCTCGGGGTGAAAAACCTTCTTGAAACTGTTTGCACGTATTGCATTTCAAAATGCAGCTGCGCCATAACGCTCAAACGGCCATAGTTGCTTTCATTAGGCTTAGCAAGCATCTTGTCAACAAATTCCTTTTGCAGCATAAGCAAGCTTTTTTGCCATTTCATGCGTGCCATCCTGAATAGGATTGGCGCTGAGATATAGTATGGCACATTACCAATAATACGTTCAACTTCTGGCAGCTCAAGCTCAAGAAAATCGCCTTCAATAACTTCAACATTTTTGCTGGTTGCAAACCTTTTTCTTAAAACTGCCGCGTATTTGCTGTCCTTCTCAATTGCAAAAATCCTTTTAGCCACTTTTTCTGCAAGAGCTGCAGTAAGCCTGCCGTCACCTGAGCCTATTTCAATTACTGTTTTGTCATTAACATCTGCAAGCTCTGCTTCCTTTTCAAGTATGCCTGCTGAATTCAGAAAACACTGGCCCAACTTTTTGGATTTCATCAATTTTCTCCGTGGCTTAAGCTTTTTTAGGCTGCCATAAATGTATCGACTTGCCCAATGCTGCCTCGGCAGCCTCCATGAGCGCTTCAGGTAAACTCGGATGCGGGTGCACTGTCATTGCAAGGTCTTCAAGAGTAAAGCCCATTTCAATGCCCAAGCTGGCCTCGCTTATGAGGTCGCCTGCATTGCTGGCAACTATGTGAACGCCTAATATGTAATTATTGCTGTCCGAAACAAGCTTCACAAAACCGTTGCTCTTGTCAATGCTGACTGCCTTGCCTAATGCAGTAAGCGGGAATTTGGTGGCATTGACTTTCATGCCTGTTTTCTGCGCTTCTGTTTCGCTTATGCCTACGCTGGCTATTTCAGGGTCTGAGAAAACGACCAGTGGCATTGCCTGAGGTTCATAGGCGCTGTTCATTCCTGCAATCGCCTCTGCCGCTACTTTGCCTTCCAAAAATGCCTTATGTGCTAGTATCGGCTGCCCTGAAATATCTCCTACTGCGTAAATGTGCGGATCAGTACTCCTGCGTTTTGCATCAACTTTTACAAATCCCTGTCCCTCTAGCTGTACCTGCGTTTTTTCCAGGCCTAAGTCATTTGTGTTCGGGGTTCTGCCTATTGCAACCAATATCTTTTCAGCAGTTATGTCAAATTCGCCCTTTTCCTTGCTGCTTACTGTTATGGTTGCTCCATTAGCCGTTTTCACCAGCTTCGTAGGAGAGGCATTTTCGTAAATGTCCATGCCTAATTCTCTCATCCTTGCACTTACAGGTGCCACAATATCCCTGTCAGAATGGCTGAGTAGCGAGAACTTTTCGAGCATGCTGACTTTTGTTCCGAACTTGGCATACATCATGCCTAGCTCTACTGCGATATATCCTCCGCCAATTAGTACCATGCTCTTGGGTATTTCCGCGAGCATAAGGGCTTCTGTGGAACCTATAATTATTTTACCATCTGGTTCAAATCCGGGCAAGACTGTAGGACGCGAGCCAGTTGCGATTATTGCCCTATCAAATTCTATGTATTTTGTGGCATCTTTTGTCACTATTTTGAGTTTCTTTGAAGAGTCAAACTGGGCATTGCCATATAATATTTCTACGCCGTGTCTTTTCAGCAGCATCTCTATACCATTGCGCAACTTGCTCACGTTGGCATTTTTCCATGCCTGGAGCTTTGCTGCGTCAACGTTTCCGCTTCCAAAAATTAAGCCCATATTTTCCAGGTGCTTTTTTTGCTCGTACATACTGCTTGCATAAATGAGTGCCTTGCTTGGTATGCAGCCGTGGTTCAGGCATATGCCGCCTAAGCCCTTTTCATCCTTATCAATAAGTAAGACATCTTTGCCCAGCTGGGCTGCCCTTATTGCTGCAACATATCCGCCAGGCCCGCCGCCTATGACCACAACTTCTGTTCCAACTGCAATGTCTCCGACTACCATAATCTTCTCCTCTATACTCAATCTTTAAGGAAAATGATTAAGTATCTAATGTATAATGCAGTTTCAGGTTTTTCTGGCTACTGCCCACAACAGCCTGAAATACTGCAAATAGCTCTCAGCAACTTCCTTATTCTTTATCACTATGCATGTTTTCTGCTGTTCTGTGATTACCATTATCCCAACGTAATCCCTAAAAATATTTATGAATGCAGGCGTGTGCATACCTTTTGGTAGGTAGCGCTGCTCTGCATGAGGCCGTATTTCCCTGTTTTTTGAGAACCACGTATCATAATCGTAAATTACCTTGGCAGCAAGGCCTTTTTTTGCCAGTTGCTTATGGTAATATTTGAAATAGGCATTCAGAAGTTCACTTGCAAGCTTTGGGTAACCTATGGTGTATAGCGTTTCGCCTTTTTTGCACAGTTCCAGAGCCTGGTCATAGAGGCTCTTAATGCCTCTTAGCCCTTCTAAAATTTCTACACTGTACTCGTGTTTTTCCTGTTCAAATTCTGCTTCCAAACCCGGAAGTGCATTCTCGAGTTCTTGTTTCGTTTTTGACAGTTCCTGCTCTTTCAAGTCCAGTAAATGCCTTAATACTACTGGTCTGTTTGCCCTGAACCATTTTACTTTTCCCTTGACAATGTAGCTTACGATTCCCTTACTTACCAGCGAATCCAGAACGTGATATATCTTTGAGGATGGTATGCCTGATTTTTTTACCAGCGGGCCTGTGGTTGTTTGGCCTATATACAACAAGCCTAAGTAAGCTTTGACCTCATTGCTTTCAAGGCCGAGCTTCCTCAAAATTCCCGTATCCATGTCCTCACTCTATACTACTACTTGATGGTAGTAGTACATGCTTATATTTTAAAATGCTGCAGTAGTAAGTACACGAAAAAAGCTGCACTGCAACATATATGCAGTGTAGTTATATTTCGTGACTAAGATGATGGGGTGAAAATATGGCAGCTGGAGAATTCAAAACACAAGTTAAAAAGAAGATACTGATAGTCGAAGATAATCCCGCTTATGGAGCTGCTGCTTGTAAATATTTTAGGGAGCAAAAACCCTCTGTGGAAGTAATCGCAGTTTCTGACTTCAAAAGCGCTGAGCAAGCGATTAGAATAGATGGTTTGAGCGGTGTAATCACCGACTGCTTCTTTCCAAGAGAAACTGGGAGTTCGGATATAGAACTTGGTGCTATGGTAATTGAATTGATTACCCACGGGAGCGGCAGATATGCCCAGCGTGTTGCCGAAGCCATCCGTGATCTTCTTCCTCCCTATACGGATTCACAATTAGATTCTATGATAACGGACATTGCTTATTGGGAATCAGAGTGTTCTAACCATCGAGATAAGTTTGCTTTCGAAAACGAGTTGGTAAAAACTATTACCGGTGTGGTATGCACCTTCAAAAATCAGGGTATGAGCGATGACGATATAGTCATAGCGATTAAACAAATAATGGCGAAGCTTTTTGATTCTGATGGCGTGCATGCAATTCCTGTACCTCGAAGACTGGATTTGGCAATGATGAACGCGCTGCAAGAATCGCCTGCGAATCAGGCACTAGGCATACTTGTTGCAGAATGGGCAGAGCACCTTAGTATTCCATTTGTGCTCGCAACTTCAACATTCCATCACGATAATCTTACTCAGCTAGTATACGAGTATTTAGGTGAGCGCAGATGGCCTGCACTAGTGGATACCTCTGCTGGCGCGCCACAAAAATCAGAACCTGCATTTTGGGCAAAGGCATATAGTACTCTGGAAAGTATAACTTCAGATCAAAGAGGTGAATGAAACTATGTCCTACACACACAACCCTATATATACGCACTTTAAAGGCGACTGTCTCACGCGCTGCGAACTTATTGAGCGTAAAGTGGTTGAAACCATTTTGCAAAGCCAGCTGCCTGACGAAAGCCGTGCATGGAGCAAGACCTTTGAGCTGAAGCATAGCTCAGCAGTTACTCAAATGGGCCGAATACTGGCACAGAAACGTGGCCTTGATT
>CAZBWC010000042.1:911-2131 GCA_964495395.1 Microcaldota archaeon | reverse complement strand
GGAGCTGTTGCCTGTGCACTGCATGACATATATGTTTTTGCAACTGGTACTGTTACTGACCACGCTCATAAGGGTGCTCCAATTGCTGAAAAGCTGCTTAAGGAAACCGGAAAATTCACTTATGATGAAATCAAACTTATTGTTGAGGCAGTCTATAGCCACAGTGACAAGAATGTCGTTTCGAAAAACCCTTATGTAGAGCTGGTCAAGGATGCCGATGTGCTTGACTGCGGCTTATATGATGGTGTGCACGATGCATATGTTTATGAAAAATCTGAGGAAAACTGCAGGTACTATTTCGGCCGTATTAAAAGCGTTCGCGAAGAATTGGGCTTGCCAAAAGACTCGAAATGGGATAGCCTGGATTATGTAGAACAGGCAAAAGGTTATAGTAAAAAAGGTGATAAACATGACTGAAAAAGAGAGTACTTGGTTTCACTGGGAGCGGAATGCCACATTTACGCCTATTTACATGTGCATGGAGGCATGGGCAGAACCTACTCTGGCCTATTGGGGCGTCGCATGGCCTACTACCATCTGCGTGTGGAAGAACGACGTAATATCCTGGAACAACAAGACCCTGGAACTGGAGGCGATGGGCAAACTGATAGTCGATAAGCTACTCTCCACTGGCACTGCTAAGCTGGAAAATGAAATAAATGCCACTGCTGTGAAGATAGACTCTTTCATAAAAAACTTCGACCTGCTTGATGATCCTATAAAGCAATTCCGCGAGCTCCATGTGCTATACCTTCACTGGTTTGTTCTCGGGGTTACTTAGCCACCTGGGCTTTATGGCGAAAAAATATTGGGCCAGCTTGTAACTGACAAGAAAGCGTTCTCTACCCTTACCTCGCCTGCTAAAAAATCGTTTTCAAGGCGAGAATTTGAGGAACTATTGGCAATCGGCAGTCCTGCGGAGCTTGAAAAGCATGCGAAAAAATATTCCTGGCTCCATAACAATTACTTTACTACTGAGGTGCTGCCTGTTGCATATTTTGAAGAGGAGTTGAAAAAACTCAGGGAAAAATACCCTGATCCACAGGCATATCTGCAGGAACTGCAAAAAAATGACCAGGTGCTGTTAGCTGAGAAATCACGGATAATGGTTCAGCTGGGCTTTGGCGAAAAAGAAAGAAAGCTGGTTGCACTAATGGAATTCTTTGCCTGGTTCCAGGATTATCGTAAGGAGTACACTATGAAGCTGCTGCATTACATGG
>CAZBWC010000042.1:0-901 GCA_964495395.1 Microcaldota archaeon | reverse complement strand
TAACTGCTATTGGAAAACGGCATGGTCTCAGCCTCAAGCAGGTTAAGCATGCTTTGCCTTCAGAAATCATGGCAAATAAACTTGACCGCTCTGTGCTGGATGCGCGAATCAACAATTTCATGGTGGTCTGGGACGTTTCCCATGCCCGATTTGAATTGCTTACTCATCCTGATAGCATTGAAAAAAAGAAGCATGGGATTTTTGGTGCAAAGGGTGCAACGAGCGAAATTGTCGAGTTTGAAGGTAGGGTTGCAAACAGAGGCAGGGTAAAAGGTCGTGCGTTTGTCACAATGAGTGCCAATGATGCAAAAAATATCCAGCCTGGCGAGATACTGGTGACCTCAATGACCTCTCCGGATTTCGTCACTGCGGTAAAGCGTGCTGCGGCAATAGTCACAAACGAAGGCGGCATACTCTGCCATGCTGCAGTGATTTCACGGGAATTCGGTATTCCATGTATTGTGGGTACACAAATGGCAACTAGACTCATCAAAAATGGCGACATGGTGGAAGTCGATGGCAACCACGGGTTTGTGAGAATACTGAAGTAGCTGCTTAGCTATGCAAAGATATATATTTTCTGATTGGGCAAATACCTTATGGATAAAAACGACATTAAATCCATGATTCTCGTCTCAATAGTGGGAGGCATTATCCTCGCATCAATTGTTGTCGGTATTTATACGCTCCATTCATGGATGCTCAGGACATATGAATCCGAACCTTATGATTCAGAATTTATGGAAAAGGCAGAATTGATTTTAAAGGACGACTTTTTACCTGCTGAAAAACCAGTCTGCAAAACTATATTCTCTCCAGTTGGGACTATGCGGCAATGTACTGATTTGAACTGGTCTAAATCAGGCTTAGAATTTAGCTTTTTTGATAGCGAAGATTGCAG
>CAZBWC010000041.1:0-8914 GCA_964495395.1 Microcaldota archaeon | reverse complement strand
AAACATTTTGCCTTTCATGCCTAATGCATGCGCCTTTTTGGCATCGAATTTGAGCAAATCTGCATCCTTGGCCGCTTTGACAGTTTCCTCTGATGGAGCAGTATCGCCGGTATAAACAACTTTAATGCCTTTTTCAAGCCTGCTGACGTCCTCGAGTTTAATTTTCTTGCCATTGACTGTTATATTACCTTTTTCCTGAATCTGCCTAAACATTTTGCCTTTCATGCCTAATGCATGCGCCTTTTTGGCATCGAATTTGAGCCGTGGCTTTTCCTCGAAAACAAAGCCGTATGCATCAGTGCTGTGCTTAACCGGAAAAGCTGAAATAGCGTAGTTGCCACCATCCATCAGCACACTTCCTTCGCCTGCTTTTATTTCTTGCACGTCTATAAATTTTCGTCTGTTGATAAGAACTGAATCAATGCCACGCGGGCCAATTAACCTTACAGGCTGGGGGTCAACCTGAGTCAATTGCAAGGTTTCGATTAAGCCATATATGCCTATGAAATGGTCAAAATGCAAATGGCTGATGCAAATTGCTTTTAGGCTGCCGTAACCCGCTTTGTATTGCATCATCTGACGTTGAGTGCCTTCGCCGCAATCCCATAGGAAAAGCTCGCCTTCCCATTTTAATGCAATTGCAGGCAGGCTTCTCTCTTTGGTAGGCACGCTTCCTGCTGTTCCGAGAAATGTTATTGAAAGCATATTACAATTCCCGCAGCCTAACAATTTTAAACTTACCCCTGTTTGCTATAAGCATGCCAAACAATTATTTTATAACCGGATTGCCACAAGCAGGAAAAACAACGATGTTAAGGGCGCTTGCCAAAAAGCTCAAAGCAAAAAAGCTGAAAGTCGGCGGATTTGTTTCACCTGAACTATCAGAGCACGGCACACGAGAGGGGTTTTATGTGGAGGATATTGCTACTGGAAAGAAGGCAATGCTTGCAGAGACTAATGCGGGTGGTCCGCGCGTAGGCAAATATAGGGTCAACGTAAAGCAATTCGAGGCAATTGCATTGCCTGTGCTCAAAAACCACAAGCAATATGACATAATAATAATAGACGAGATAGGCAAGATGGAAATGGAAAGCGAGAAATTCGGTGATGCCCTCGCAGACGTATTGCAAACCAATACACACATGGTTGCATCTCTGAGCAATGAATATTTACAAACATACGAAATTTATGGCGAGGTTTATCCGCTCGATGAATCCAATAGAAACAGCCTAGGAGTAGAATTGCTAAATAAGTTTGCAGGCTTAAAGCACAACGCCAAGGCAACAAAGAAAAAGCCTATGCCTAAAAAATCCAAAGCCAGGAAAACAAATAAGCGTGCAAAAAGTGCACCTAAGCAGCAGAAAAAAAAAGCTCCAAAGAAAAAAAGCATTTTGCACCACCTGACTTCCTGGTTCAAGAGGTAATTTTACCAGGCACATGACAGGGACATGCATTTTTATTTATTTGTGATAATAGATTGAGTATTGTCACTGTAATTTTATAACTAGCCAGCAGGTGAAAATAATTATGACAGTTAGAACCAGACAGCCACTATCAGGACCGATGCAGCAAATCATGGCAGGCAGATTTGTTATTACCAGTACAGGACAACGACAGCTAGAACCCAATCCGCAACAACATGTCCAAGCATTGATAAATGCTGGAAACATTCGAGAAGTGGAGAGGCTCCTTAATTCAGGGATGATAAATGTGGATACCGCCAGAACAGCAGGATCAGGCAGATTTCCCCAACTACAAGTTGAAGACATATTCACAACCACGTTAACAGAACGCGGACGCTGAACTGAATTACCTATTGCCCAGGAAAGTAAATCAGCTTGTGCACTTTTGTGAATTTATATCTCGCAGTGTAGCGTATGGCAGACGCAAATTTTTCCTTTAGTTTATTTTCTATGTCCTGCATCTGCGATTCGCTTTTCACTTCAAATTCAACATCAATGTCTGCCCCACCCAGGGTATCATAAAGATAAACGGCATTTGGATACTTTGCAATGGACTTTTTTATTTCCAACAATGCAGAATAGTCATCAAGATAAATATCGAGGTTATACCTGGAATAGCCCAGTTTCCCCAGGTCAATCACAGCCCTGCTGCCCAAAATCACCTTTTTCTTTTTCAGCTGCTGCAAGCGATAATGCACCTGAGCGGCGCTCAGTTTTAGTTGATTGGCGATATCAGTGTAACCCGAACGCGCATTTTCTGCTATTTGCTGCAAGAGGGCATCGTCATAGGCATCTGTTATTTTATGTGCCTCCTGGGTGATGAATGTACCTTCCGTTTTTCTTCTTTCACCAGGAACAAGATAGGCCCTAGGAAAATGAGTCAGGGAATGATAAATACGTGTTTTGATGCTATGGAAACAGGCCCTGTATTTCTTTAGCAGCTCGTTCTGCAATTCTTTCAGTTTCACCAGGTCCTCTGCCCAAAAGGCAAAAACAAGGTCGTAATTACCATCCCGTGAACCGAACCACCAAACCATTGGATTTTTCTTGAAATAGGCAATTATCTCCTGCTGAATTTTTGGGGTGTCGTGCTGAAGCTTTATGCAGGTGACCCCAGTAATATAGCCTAGTTTGCCATAGTCAATTATCGTTATATAATTCCTTATGATACCTTCGCGCTCAAGCCGCTTTACACGATAGTGTATAACGTCCCTGCCCATTCCGAGTTTCTTGCCGATTTTTGCAAGGCTCTGGCTGGCATCAAGGTCAAGCTCGTAGAGGAGCCGCCAGTCCTTGGCATCCATTTTGTGCATAGGGGACATATCGGGAGAGGCGGAAGGCATGGACCTTTGAAACGGTGCTGCATAGCATCGAGGTTTTGGTCAAGCTTTTGGAAAAAGAGTTTTGATGAAACTTTTCCCAAAAGTTTCAGGGGAGGTGGGAGGATAATGGTCGCTTGCCTTCCTACCTGTTACTACATTATAAGAAAAAGTATATAAAGATTTGTTATTTTGTTGAAAAAATAAAATAAAAATTTCATCAAAATCATAAGACGGTCAGGTGTTCAGCTAGAATTACCTCTGCCTCAAGAGCAACCTCGTGATCAAGTCCAGGCATCAGTCCGGGAAATTTATGCATCGCACCTGTTACGGCTGCGTTTAATGTACCCTTGTTTTGAGCGTACTGAGTAAGAGGCAAACCAGTTACCCAATAGAGCCCCGCAAGCTCAAAAAGAACATAGCCAAGCGGCCCTTCATACAAAATAATATGCTTGAACAGGTCGAACAGCTCCTCAGCAGGCATGCCTTGCAATGCTTGTTTTTTATTCTCACGAACCCTTGCAAAAACAGATTCAGTAATCCCCCAAGCCAAATCAACCCACGCCTGGTGAACCACCAACGCATGCGCAGGGTCAACACGCAGTCCGAGAGTTACAGACGCCTGAAACATGCCTTCTTTCCTTTCTGGCCATGCAAAAATACCCCTCCTTCTGAAAGGAATTCCCAGCCTTGCTGCAATGTGGTCGAATGCAAAATCAATCACCTGCATTTCCTTTGTCCGGTTTGTGGCTAACGGCCTCAGGCCTTCAGCCATTATGGTTGAGAGGTTTTTCCTGTCAGTGTTATGATAAACCAAAACGCAGCATTCTTTTAGGACCATGCCCTCACCTCGCCGCTTCGGCTTTCACAGCACGCCAGATAGTCATGTGGTTCGTGCCAAAAATATCGGCAATTTCCCGCAATGTCAGAAACTCATTATGATAAAGCCCCTGTGCTTCCAAAACGGCCTGCTTATCGAGAATTCTTGGCCGCCCTTTTTTCCTTTTAAGAACTAGATGTGGCCCATACGGAAAGTAGACCCCTCTTCAGTTTTTTCTCATCACCCCTATTCATATTAACCACTCCGCAATTTCAGTTGCAAACTTATTAGGCGCGTGGTGCTTAAAAGGGCTCGTAACAGAAAGAAAATGCCAGCTCGCACTAGCCACTTTGTACCGCCCTCCAGATAGCGCTTCTTGAAACTCCGAATATCTGCGCCAGTTTCCTGATAGAATAAGGTTTGCTATAATAAATTTCCAAGAGTTTGCTAAGTTGCTCTTCGCTCAAAGAACTAGGTCGACCTGTTTTTGGCTTATTGCCGTACTTCCAACCACCCGTTTTTCATGTTTGCCATCTTTTACACCCCATAAAACGTTTTGTATTTGATAGTTATTTGCTTAGTTAGTTTTAATTTATAAATAATTGTCTCGAAAGTCAGCTATGTCCCAAGCGATTAAGGCAGATATGGAAGCACTAAAAAATCCTGAAAAGGCAAAAATACTTCAGGGTTTTTTCAAAACAGGCAAGGGAGAATATGGAGAAGGAGATATTTTCCTGGGTTTGACAGTGCCCCAAACAAGAAGCGTGGCTAAGAAGTATAAACACCTGGAATTGCCAGAAGTAAAAGAGCTGCTACTAAGCAGAATACACGAGCACAGGCTCGCAGCACTACTAGTTCTAGTCGAGCAATTTAGCCATGCAGATGACAGAGGCAAAAAATGCATTTATGATTTTTACATCAAGCATGCAAGCAGAGTGAATAACTGGGATTTGGTTGATTTGTCGGCACCAAATATAGCAGGCAGATATCTTGCAGACAAAAACAAAAAGGCACTTTACAGCTTAGCCAAATCAAAAAACCTCTGGGAAAACCGCATTTCAATAGTGGCAACATATGCGTTTATCAAGAACGGCAGTTTTGAGGATACGTTACAGATTGCAGAACTTCTACTGGCGGACAGGCACGACCTTATCCATAAGGCAGTTGGCTGGATGCTTCGTGAAGTAGGCAAACGTAATCAGCATGAAGAGGAAGCATTTTTGCAGAAGCATTACAAAAAAATGCCAAGAACGATGCTGAGATATGCCATTGAGCGTTTTGAGAAAAAGAAGAAAGCGTTTTACATGAAAAAAACTTTTAGGAACAAGCATGTCTGATGCTTCGGACATGATACCTATTGTTCGTAATGACGAACAATCAGGAAGTTTCATCAAAACTGATTCGCTAAAGAAAAAAAATGGGCCCGCGAGGAATTGAACCCCGTGTCTCTACTGCTCTCTGCACCTCCCAAATAGGGGTTTGGGCGGTCTCGGACTAAGGGGGCATGGCCCCCTTGGGCTGAGATGTGAGAGTAGCGTCTTACCGATGCCGCATCTTTTTAGCGCACCAATTTTTGGTGCACCTTTTTGCTAAAAAGGTGCATCGACTACGAGCCCAAGATAGCCCCGCTCGGATTCGAACCGAGGTATACAGGTCCAAAGCCTGCCATCCTTGACCGCAATCCAAATCTTTCAGGAGGTTAGTTTTGATGAAACTTTTCCTAAAAGTTTCTAGACGACGGGGCTGCAAACATCATTTCAGCAGAGAAGAAGTTTTAAATTAATCACTCAAAACTGCACGCTCCCGATATTTCCTTTCAGGATGGTGGCTTCCATTTTATCGAGCAGCCCATGCTAGGGAATACGGTCACAGTTACTTTGCCCTCTGATAATAATTGCCTTATTGCATCTTCCATTTCAGTTGTTGAACCGGCCAGATGGGCCTGGCCATGTGCATCATCAAACCGGCCATGATAAACGAGCTTATGCTCCGAGTTGAAAAGAAATGGGTCAGGAGTGCAAACTGCACC
This sequence comes from Microcaldota archaeon, assembly GCA_964495395.1. Classification (GTDB taxonomy): domain Archaea; phylum Micrarchaeota; class Micrarchaeia; order Anstonellales; family Bilamarchaeaceae; genus DATDYG01. The sequence goes on along the minus strand of CAZBWC010000041.1, from coordinate 3,283 downwards.
ATAGGACTTGGCAACTTCCTGGGTTTCGTCTATAAGATAGGGAAAATTAAATGCTTTTTTCCGTGCTAATTTTTGCATACCCTCAAGACTATCTTCAGGGTAATTGGTCGGGTCATTAGGATTAATAGCAACAAGCTGTAAACCATCTTCACCGTATTTTTGCTGTAGTTTTACCAGATATTCCATTTTGGGCTTAACGTAAGGGCAATGGTTGCACATGAAGATTACGAGAATAGGCTTACCTTTGAAACTTGCCAAAGAATAACTTTTGCCATCAATGCCTTTCAGGTTGAAATCAGGTGCACCATCGCCATCTTTCAGTACGTTATATTGAGAGGTAAGCAAGACCATAAAATCACTTTAGTACTGCCTTGCAACATATAGATAAATAGTTGCAATTTTACCACAAACGACGCACTTGCCCTTGGGTTTTTCATGCTTGCCGAAGAGGCTACCGCGCACATTACCATGGGTTTCGTCCTTTATTTTCTCAGCACATTGCTTGCCTTCCATAGCGTCAGTGCAAAATGGCACTTTCACAAAACCACCTTTAGTTTCCAGCACTTTTGCTAGCTCCTGAAGGCTTTCAGCATCGCTATTCCATTCATTGAATTTTTTATCTGCATTAGACCGTAAGGTTTGAAGCATATCTTCTTCAACGTGCTTAAGCTTTGACAGGAGTTCGAACTGCTTAACAGGCTCTTTCTTTTGCGTATCGCGCCTGACCAGCGTCACGGTATCCTGATCAACTTCCCTTTCGCCTATTTCCAAGCGCACGGGCACACCTTTCATCTCCCATTTGTTGTATTTGAACCCGGGAGTTGTTTCGCTGTCATCAACCTTAATGCGGTAGGAAGACAGCATTTTCGCAAGCTGTGCACAATATTTGTCCAGCTTGGCCTTATTTTCACCCCTATAAATAGGCACGATGACAATTTGCAGTGGCGCAAGCTCAAACGGCAAAATTAGGCCACGGCCATCACCATGTGTTGCTATCAGACCAGCGTAAATGCGCGATATGGCAGGGCCATAGCACGTCTGCCAGGCGTATTTGTTCTGACCATCGTCATCCATGTATTTTACGTCAAAAGCTTTTGCAAAGTGCTGGCCAAGCATGTGCGTACTGGGTTGCTGGAGCACCTTGCCATCAGGCATGATCATGTCAGCTGCAAATGTATTGTCAGCACCTGCGAACTTATCCCATTGGGGCCGCTTGAAGAAAAGGAATGGAATGCCCCATTTCTGGTGAAGCACTTTTTCAGCAGTTTCCATGTCTTCGTGCACCTGGTTCATCGCATCAGCTTCTGTCGCAAAAACATCGTGTGCCTCTATCCAGTAGAATTCCCTGCTGCGAATGAACGGCTTCGTTGCCTTGGTCTCGTGACGCCACACCTGCGCGCGCTGGTAGATTTTCAATGGCAGGTCGCCCTTGCCGTTTATCCACAATGCATACATGGGGTACATTGCAGTTTCGCTCGTTGGGCGCATGGCGTATTTTTCTTCCAGTTTTTCATTGCCAGCCTGCGTAACCCAAAGCACTTCTGGCACGAATCCGGCAACGTGCTCGCTCTCACGCTTAAGGTTTGCTTCTGGAATTAGTGCAGGAAACCACGCAGGCATATGCCCGGTTTTCTGAAGCTCTTTCTCGTAAGTGGCATACATGAGCTCCATGCTCATAACTGACCACGGCATGAAAACGATAAAGCCTTTCAGCCCATATCGCAGATCGCACAGCTCGGCCTCTTTCGTTATTGTATTATACCATTCTGAAAACTCGGATTTAGGGATCTTCATGGTGCAGTGTATAATCGTTAGCACTTAAAAATCATGCACAGAAATCACATTATGGAGCTTTCATCAGACCAGCTTGCCTTTCTCGAGCGCTGCGAAGAAGCCAGGCGCATCGCGTTCAGCTTCAAAAACCCGCTTATAGTGCACCATTACGATGCAGACGGCATATCGAGCGGGGCAGTTGCCTCCGGCTCGTTCCTCAAAGCAGGCAGAAAGCACCGCACAAAATGCATACGCACGCTTGATGATGCCGCAATAGAAGCGCTTAAAGGCGAGAAGGAGATAATCTTCACCGATTTGGGCTCGGGAAACAAGCGTGTTGACGAGTTCCAGGATGTGCTCGTCATAGACCACCACCAGCCCGCAGGCATCAGCAAGCCGCAGGCGAATTGCATGCAGTTCAACATGGACGGGGGCAAAGAGCTCAGTGCCGCATCTACAGCGTATTTAGTATTCCGCGAGTATGTCGATTTAGGGATTGTCGGAGCAGTAGGCGACATGCAGGCACCTTTTCAGGGGCTGAACGAATATGTTGCACAGGAAGGCAAGCTGAAGGGCGAGGTCAACATAGACAGGGATTTATGCTTTTATGGCAGGTTTTCAAGGCCCCTTATGACTTTTTTGCTTTATTCTGATGAGATTTACATACCGACGCTCTCTTACAGAGAAGACAGAATTGCAGATTTTCTCAGGCAATTAGGCATTCAGCTAAAAGATGGTGAGAGATGGCGTACTTATTCAGACCTTAAAGATGCAGAAAAACAAAAACTCATAAGCGCGCTTGCAGATATTTTGATATCTTACGGAGCAATAAAAAATCCCACAAACCTGATACGTGAGAGCTACACCTTCCCCAGTCATGATAAGAATGAAACTTATGAGGCAAACGAATTTTCGACGCTGCTAAATGCATGCGGCAGGAATAACAGGCCAGACATAGGACTAGGTGTTTGCTTGGGTAACGAAGGAGCCTATAAAGAGGCATCGGCTCTGCTGCAGCTCCATAGGAAAAACATACGTGAAGGCATTTCATATGCGCAAATGCATGTACAGGATTTGGGCAAGTATTATTTCCTTGATGCACGTGGCATAATTGAAGATAGCATCATAGGCATAATATGCGGCATGTGGCTGAAATTTACGTCCACAAAACCGATTTTCGGAGTTTCGCTTGGTGAAAACGGCACGTTGAAAATATCAGGCAGGGCAACAGGCCCGCTGCTTAAGCAGGGTGTGAACATAGGCCTTATGCTGCGCAGCGCCACTGAAAAAATAGGCGGTACAGGAGGAGGCCATAGGATAGCGGGCGGAGCAACTTTTCCAAAAGATAAAATAAATGAATTCATGCTTGAACTAGGCGAAAGGCTCGGATAAAGAGTATTTCAGATAGGGCATTTAGAAAGGCGAATGGAGCTCCCGATTGCAACGCAAGTTAGAAGTTGTTCTTCTACTCCTCCGCGGTCCGGAATAAGACTAATGACGAACTAATTTT
>CAZBWC010000040.1:0-8976 GCA_964495395.1 Microcaldota archaeon | reverse complement strand
GCATTCTTGCTCAACCAGAGTTCTCTATTTGGATGACTGCTAATCTCAGACCTGTAGTTACAACTATCTTGGTGTGTGGTTTCGATGTCCACAAATAATAAAAAATGTATTTTGTAGCTATATAGCATAATTGAAAGAGAACTTTAAATCTAAGTTAACCATAATCCCCTAATTTGCGGAATATCATCGGATTGCCAATGGCAGCACGCCCGATCATCGCACCGCACAAACCTGTTTTTTTCAGTTCAGCTATCTGTTTTCTGTTCTTTATGTCTCCGTTTGCAATAATCTGCTTTCCAGTGGCTACACACTTTTCATAGACTGAAAAATCAGCCGGATCATCCAAATTCTTCTCAGCAGTCCTTGCATGTACTACAAAAAACGATGCGTCAACAGCATTGACCAGGTTAAGATACGCTCCTTTTTCCTTTTCATATTCATCCAATCCAAGGCGAAGCTTTATGGAACATTCAAAACCGGATTTGCAGATACGCTTCACGATTTCGTTTACCCTGGTTATCCGTTTTACCATTGCAGTGCCAATTCCCTGCCTTAAGAAATCTGGCGAGGAACAGCCTAGATTAAGATTGAAGCCCCTGAATCCTTCAGTTGCTTGAAAACCTGCCAGAAACTTATCATAGTCACTTAATTTCGCTCCCGCAAGCTGAATCTGGGTTGGTGTTGAATCGGGAATTTGAATTTTTTCAAGCTCGCCTTTTTTTGAACGCGCCAGATTCGCAACCCTTGCAATTTCAGTGAATGTCAAATCCGCACCATTCTCGTAGCAAAGAGTGCGGTATGCTGCATCAGCAACCTTTTCCATGGGTGCGAGCATGAGCTGGAATTTCATGGTATCAACTAAAGGAGTATGATTGGATGGTTATTATATCCCTGGCTCTTTTATGTAAATTCAAAACCCCAACCGTTCATTTAAATAATTTGCTGGTTGCAATGTGCTATTTAGTGAGGTGAAAACACTATGGGCGATGAAGAAGACGACGATCCTGATATGGACGAAGAGGAAGAAGAGGGCGAGGATGAGCACGATTTAGATGAAGAAAAATAGCTCTCATTAAATCAGGTTAATCCTCTCTTATTCTATATTCTCTTCTTTTACTTTATTCTGCTGGTTTCCAGCCATTCCTGCCTGGTTTGTTTATGTAAACCTAAGCATCATCCGCTTCCGATTACGAATTTATCAAGCATAGTTTCCATAATTGGCGCGTATCTTTCAAGTTTGCCTTTTTCTACAGAATACTGGAGCCTGTAAATCCAATTCCCATTCCTGAAAAATATTGTTTTGTAGTACATGGTAATCGGTACGCTCTCTCGTGCGGTGTCTATGCCTAAATTTGATTCATATTCTATTACAAATGCATCACGGTCTTTCCAGGAAACCTCTTGTTTGCCAAGTATGCTGTCATTCTCATTCATCAATACTCGTTCATAATCCTCGAAATCTTCTGCTGAGCTCTGGTTTCCATTCCATATCTCGATTATGAATTCCTCTGACACCATGTCATCCTGGTCTTCTTGCGGTGCTATGAACATGAATACCCCCTGGTAGCTGATCTGGTCATCTATGATCCAGTCTTTTGGGTAATATGCAAGGAACAGAGGGGATGAATAATAACCATATTCTATCTCTTTCTGCGATTGGGGATCCAGTTGTGCAGCACTTTCGTTCTCTGTTACTTCATCTGTCTTAACGCAGCCAAAAAGTAAAATCGCAATTGTCAGTATCAAAAATATCTTTTTCATGCGTTGTCTATCCAAAAATTATTTATAAACATTTCCAGTTTCCTATTTTTTCTTGAATGCAAGTGAAGCAGAATTTATGCAATACCTTTTGCACGTAGGGCCTGGTCCGTCCTCAAATACGTGTCCGAGGTGGCCGCCGCATTTTTTACACAACACTTCCACGCGTTTCATGCCATGGCTGCTGTCTTCCCTGAGCTCAACATTTCCTTTTTCAACAACGTCAGAAAAACTGGGCCATCCCGTTCCTGAATCGAATTTTGTATCCGAAGAAAACAGTTTTACGCCGCAGCCAGCACAGGTGTACATGCCCCTTTCCTTGTTATGCACATACTCACCGCTAAAAGGCATTTCAGTTCCTTTTTCCCTTAATACCTTGTACTGTTCAGGAGTGAGCCTTTTCTTCCAGTTTTTTTCATCTGCCATAGCGGCAATTGTGGTGGTGAAAGCTTTTAAACTTCCTTAAACACTCTCTTCTATGGGCTTCATAAAAATCTCAATTTTTGCAGCGATTGTTTTTGTTTTGGGCATTACGTTTGCTGATGCTGGCACATGCGTTTCATGTGATACTTCCTATTCTTCGTGCACACTGTCATGCGATAATGATTATGGCCCTGATTCGCCTAACCGTGGTGATTTCATAAGTCCCGAGCTGGAAATCCAATGCAGCGGCTCTGAGGATGCTGCTTTGGAAGAGGCTTCAAGCTGTTATCTGCCAAACGCAGAGCAGTTTGATTCCTGTATTCAGAATTGTGGTGATGATTCAGCATGTTCTTCATCCTGCGTGGACTCATACAACAGCCAGCTCATAGTCTGCGGTGATGGCTACCTAAATACCTGTTATGAGCGTTGCACTACCCAATGCGGGGAACAGCTTACCTCATGCAATGTTGCTGACTGTAACCTGACAAGCACCAATAGCTCTATCGGAGATTCAAATGTTACTGTTGGCGATGCTAACTCAACTGTCAAAAACCTGACAACATTTTCTGAATGTTCCGTAACCGTTACGAGCAATTTTGAAGGGGTTTCTGCTGACGGCGTTTCATCAATAGAATTTAAACTTGTGCTGGAAGGTGATTATGAAGGTTTTGATTTTTATCTGGTTGCTTTAACCGGGGAATTAAAGGGCAAGATAATCAGACCAAACCCAACTACCATTCTTTTCACTCCTGATTCGGCCGATGATCCAAACATCTATCTTACGCCTCAGAATGCAGCTGCTGTTTCCTATTGCATACCTAAAGGCGGTTCTGATGAAGATAAATCCGTGGCTACTATTCCATTTACCGTCGAACAGCCGCCACTGTTCTTTGTTCATGGTTTCATGTCAAGTGCCCATCCTACCTGGGACAAATTCCAGCAGCGTGCCGCGGCAGATGGGTGGCAATATGATGACATTGATTATCCGGGTGATGGTGACATTGCTACGAGCGGAACGCAGCTCGGCACGGAAATAGGGGAATTTATAACTCGAATAAACCATGGCGAATATTACGGCGGTAAAACCATAAGTGCTACTAAAGTGGATATCATTGCTCATAGCATGGGCGGCCTTGTCACACGGTCGTATATCGGAAGCGGTGCTTATGGGAACAACATAAGAAAATTCGTAATGCTCGGAACCCCGAACCACGGTGCATGGGATGCTACGCGATACGCAGTTCCTATTGGCATGGGCGGTCTGGCAGCGCAACAACTGCAGCCCGGCAGCCCGTTTTTGGTTGCATTAAATTCGCAGTCTCTGAATTCAGAAGTTGAATACCATATAGTTGCCGGCACTGGCTGGTCGACTGACCAGAAAAAATTCCTGAACACTACATGCGACGGCGATGGCCTCGTAACCCTTGAAAGTGCTGAACTGTCGTCTGTGCCTTTATACTGCACTTATGATGCCCATACCGGGTTCGTTTATTGGGCGGCTCCTATATGCTGGAGCGCTTTCAGAAATAACGGCGGAGGATGGTTTACCAGCGATGGCGGTACACTGCCTACCAGCGATGCAACATACGGAATAACCACTAGCGCAATACTTACGGGTACTGCCTCAGGTGCTGCACCGTGCGGCGTTTCAGGCGATGCCTCTGCAGAAGGCATAAAGGCAACGGTAAAATCTCCTGTAACCCTGCATGCCTATGATTCAGAAGGCAACCACATAGGTCCTGATGATTCAGGTTATCTTGAAAACCAGCTTGGCACTTCAGCATACTATTCAAATATAAGTGAAGCAGGCCACCAGTCAATAACAGTTATCGGTACACAAGACGTGGTTTTCGTTATTAAAGGCGAGGAAAATGGCGAATTTGGATTTGACATGGTAAAATGGGATTCTGATGGCACTGATTCCGAGTTTTCACTGGAAAACGTTTCTGTTGAGCAGGGTGTTGCCTATTATATAAATGGCTCTTCTGATTCGCCTGTTCTGCAGCTTGCACCTGATGCTTTTGGGGCGCAGACTGCTTCATCGGGCGCTTCGGATGCTGCTAAAGATGCCGCTGTATGTTTCCCCTCCGGCTTTGCTGCATTGTTGTTATCTGCAGTGCTTGTGCTCAAATCTAGGGAGGGCTGAGTATCTGCAACCTGTCTCAAATTAGCCGGGCGTAAGTGCCTTTTTCAAAGTTTCAAGCGAAAGCAACGCGCATTTCATTCTTGAGGGATTTTTGCTTAGGTCAACCTGTATGATGCGGAGTATATCCTCCTTTTTCATTGTCTTAGCCTGCTCAAGCGTTTTGCCTTTCAGCTCCTCAGTAAGCAATGACATTGTTGCCTGGCTTATGGCGCAGCCTTCGCCTTTGTAGCTGGCCTTTTCTATTTTTCCCTTATCGGCCTTTATGTAAATCTCAAGCCTGTCACCGCATAGTGCGTTATGGCTGGTTGCATGGTAATCTGCATCATCCATTTTCTCGAAATTTATGGGGTGCTTGTATAATTCAAGAATGAAGTCCTGGTACATATCACTGCTCATAAAATTACCTGAAGTTATTTGTTTCCTAGCTTAAATATTTTTTTTGCTTCCTGCAAGCCGTTTATCAGCATGTCGATATCCTGCTCATTATTATATATGCTCAGGCTTGCGCGCGCACTTGCTGCTATGCCTAATCTCGTATGCAGAGGCATGGCGCAATGGTGGCCTGAGCGTATTGCTACGCCTTGCTCGTCAAGAACCGTTGCAAGGTCATGGGCATGAATACCTCTAAGGTTAAATGCAGCCAGCCCGGCTCTGCTTTCTGCTTTTTTTGGCCCGTAGATTTCCAGATTGTGCACTTCGCTTAATCGCTTAAGCATATATTTCGTAAGCCTGGTTTCGTGGTTTCTTACGTTTTGCATTCCTATTTTTTGCAAATAATCAATGGCCGCTCCAAGACCTGCAGTTTCTGCAATAGGCATTGTCCCTGCCTCGAATTTGTATGGCAAAGCATTCCACTCGCTTTTTTCCACAGTTACTTCGCTTATCATCTCACCACCATACAAAAACGGGTCCATGCTTTCCAGCAGTTCTTCCCTTCCGTATAATACGCCTATTCCGGTAGGTCCAAGCATCTTGTGCCCTGAGAAGGCGAGAAAATCACAGCCTATTTTTCTAACATCGACTGGCATGTGTGGCACGCTTTGTGCCCCATCCACCACGCTTATCGCTCCTGATTCTTTTGCAAGTTTGCATATTTTTTCAACGTGGTTTATGGTGCCCAGCACATTTGACGCGTGCGCTATTGCGACAAGCTTTGCACCTTTTATCTTTTCCAGTTCACTGTCAGCTATTTCACCATTGTCGTCTATATCAAGAACTTCAAATTTTGCGCCTTTATTTTTTGCAAGCTGCTGCCATGGCACAAAGTTGCTGTGGTGCTCCATTATACTGGTCACTATTTTGTCGCCTTTTTTGACGAATTTTTCGCCATAAGCACGCATAACAAGGTTTAATGCTTCTGTCGTTCCCCTAGTGTATATGATCTGCTTTTCATTTTTTGCTCCTGCACCAATGAACTGGGCGAGTTTCTTTCTGGTGCCCTCGTAAATTTCAGTAGCCTCTTCTGCCAGCTTATACACGCCTCTGTGTACATTGGCATTGTGCATCTTGTAATACTCATCCATGGTTTCCAGCACTGCTAAAGGCTTTTGGGATGTTGCCGAAGAATCAAGGTAAACTATGCCTTTGCCGTTGCTTTTGCGGTTTAGAATCGGGAAATTTTTTTTAATATCCATCCAAGAATCATCCTTGCTTAGTGATTTCCCCGTAGCCTTTTTTATCTATCTCCTCAGCAAGCCTGTGGTCTCCTGCTCTGGCTATTCTGCCATTGACCAGTATGTGGACAAAATCCGGTTTCACATAATCAAGTATCCTTCTGTAATGTGTAATCATAAGAAAAGCCCTTTTTCCATCCCTCATGGCCTCGATGCTTTGGGCAACGTGCCTCAATCCGTCAACATCCAGGCCAGAGTCTATCTCGTCAAGTATGACCATCTTCGGTTTCAGTATGGACATCTGGAGTATCTCGCTCTTTTTCTTCTCTCCGCCTGAAAAGCCCACATTAAGGTCGCGCTTTGTGAATTCCTTCCCTATGCCCAGCTTTTCTGCAGTTTCCTGGATCTCCTTGTTCATGGCGAGCATCTTCTTCATGTCTGGCTTGCTGTTGGGGTCAGAAACAGCTTTTTGCAGCATTTTACCAACGCTTATCCCTTCTATCTCCTGAGGGTGCTGAAATGCAAGGAACAGGCCTGCCTTTACACGTGCATCAACGCTCATTTCAAGAATATTTTTGCCATCAAGACGCACGTCACCCTTTACCGTGTATCTAGGGTGCCCCATTATCGCAGATGCAAGGCTACTTTTGCCCGCACCGTTAGGTCCCATTATGGCATGCACTTCGCCCGGCCTTATATCTAGGTTTATGCCTTTTATTATTTCCTTATCGCCTATCGCGACTTCAAGGTTCTTTATGCTGAACATGATCCTCTATCATTTATTCGGCTGGACAATTTATAAATTTAGGTGCACCTAAATATTCTAAGGTGCCCGGTATAGGTGTCCGGCTTTCATATTAAGGTAAACTGGTGGAAATTCAATGGAACAAATTCTTGGCGATTACCGCTATAACTTCAAAGACAACGTGCGCTACCTTCACCAGACTGGGGCAGGCCTCACTGAAGAAGTGGTGCGCCAAATTTCGGCTTTTAAGAACGAGCCTGACTGGATGCTGCAGAAACGCCTTATGGGCTACAAGATTTTTCTGCAGAAACAGATGCCTGACTGGGGTGCTGATCTCAGCGGGATAAAATTCGATGAGATAACCTATTACCGGAGCCCCTCTGATAAAAAGTTTGACAACTGGGACATGGTACCAGAGAAAATCAAAAAGACATTTGACAAGATAGGCATTCCTGAGGCTGAAAGGAAGTTTCTGGCAGGCGCATCAGCACAATATGAATCTGAAGTAGTTTATCATAGCATAAAAAAAGAATGGGAAGAGCAGGGGGTCGTATTTCTCGACATGGATTCAGGCCTGAAGCAATATCCTGAAGTTGTGAAGAAATACTTTGGCACTGTAATTCCTGTTACTGACAATAAATTTGCTGCCCTGAATACTGCAGTATGGAGCGGAGGAAGCTTTGTTTACATCCCCGAAGGTGTCGAGGTAAAAATTCCCCTGCAGGCATATTTCCGCATCAATTCCGAGAAAACCGGCCAATTCGAGCGTACGCTGATAATTGCTGATAAAGGGAGCAAAGTTCACTACATTGAAGGCTGCTCGGCACCAGTTTATTCTGCCAGCTCGTTGCACAGCGCTGTTGTCGAGCTTATTGCAATGGAGGGCTCGCATCTTCGTTATACCACCATCCAAAACTGGAGCGATAATGTTTACAACCTGGTTACAAAGCGTGCCGTTGCCTACAGCAATGCGTTCGTGGAATGGCTTGACGGCAACATAGGCAGCCAGGTCACGATGAAATATCCAGGAGTAGTCCTGAAGGGCGAGGGCGCAAAAGGCGAAGTTCTGAGCGTTGCCTATGCACGTGGCAACCAGCATCAGGATGCAGGTGCAAAGATGTTTCATCTGGCTCCTAATACCACCTCAAGAATAATCTCCAAGAGCATAAGCCAGGATGGCGGGAGGACGAGCTATCGCGGGCTCGTAAAAGTGCTAAAGGGGGCAAAAGGTTCCAAGTGCTTTGTCCAGTGCGATGCGTACATGCTCGATAAAACTTCACGAAGCGATACCTACCCGTCGATACAGATAGATGAAGAAGATGTGAGCATAGCCCACGAGGCCACTGTTGGCAAAATCGACCCTGAAAAAATATTTTATCTTATGAGCCGCGGCCTAAGCGAGCAGCAGGCAATCGAGCTGATAGTGATGGGGTTCATACAGCCATTTATCAAGGAGCTGCCTTTGGAATACGCCCTTGAGCTTAACCGCCTTATACAGGTGCAGCTCCAGAATTCTGTCGGATGATTTTATGTTTGATGAAAAATATCTGCGTGCATTGTCCAAGAAGCTAAAGGAGCCTGGCTGGCTTTTGCAGGAACGGCTTAAGGCATTTGCACTGTTGCAGAAATTCATAACAGCTGCTGGGCTGAAGAGCCAGAAGCTGGAATTGCCGAAGGCCCTTCCAAACTCTGAGGTCAAAGTCAAAAAATCCAAAGGCGTTGTGATGCATTCGTTGCATGAAATGCTCGAGTCCAAAAGTGAAAGCAACTGCAAGAAAATTTTCTTATCGCGGTCTGCGGAAGCTGGCTGGCAGACTAGCTTTCTCAATGCATTTTTCACCCAGTGCAACATTTTTTTTGCTGATGGCGATGCTGAGCTGGAGCTTGAAACCAAAGGTGGTCCGGCATTAAACCTCTTTGTGCTGGAAAAAAATTCTACTCTGGCATATGCCCATCACATTGCCGGAACCGGATTTCAGTTATGTGAAATACACGCGGGCAAAAGCTCCTCAGTTTCCAGACTTCTGATCCATCTGTCTGGCGATGCGGGTTTTTTATCAAACGTTTTTGTTATGGGAGATGATTCGAACATAGAACACGCATCATTATTTACCGGTTCAGGTACTGTTTCAATCAGTTCATTGCTATCTGGCAAGCATTCAAAATCACACGACATCGCAGTTTTCAGTGAAGATGATTCAAACAAGTTTGTTCTGAATTCCCTTTTGCACCAGATTGCCCCTGATACTGAAGGCAACATTATGGTGAAAGGCATATCATCGGGCTCGTCA
>CAZBWC010000039.1:0-9065 GCA_964495395.1 Microcaldota archaeon | reverse complement strand
ATAATTTAAATCTAGTAAATAGGTTTTGAATAAAGAGTTTTAGGATGAAATCCTTTTTCTAAAAGGGTTTCTTTTGATCAAACTTTTAAAACTGGTTTGATAAATTTAAATAAACCGTTTTGATCAAACTTTAAAAGAAGTTTTGGTGAAGCTTTTACTAAAAGCTTCAGCTGAGGTCGCATAACCTGGTAGTGCGCCGGTCTTGAAGCACCTTTTTTGGTTCCCTAAAAAGCTGCACCAAAAAAGTGTCTGTTAACCGGTCCCTCGTGGATTACAGGTTCAAAACTTTTTTGGAAAAAGTTTTATCAAAAACACTCTTTCCAAAAGTGAAGCTCCTGTCCTCAGCGTTTTTTCTTTTTATAGCATCAGTTTAGTCCCAATCAGAATGCCCATATTTTATCTGTATCTGGGCAGGTTGAGCGTAGGCGTCAAGGTCGACGTTGTATATAACCATAAAGAAATCAACTTCCTGTGCAGTTTCCTCTATCGGGCCGTCAGCTACATCGCCGTTCCAGCCATATAAAACCATCTTCCTTGTAGGGCCGTAATCATCAACGCCCCATTTCTGCCAGTCTGCTGCATCTATGCTTTCAACGATCCACGTTCCTGATGAGCTTGAAAAAGTCCATGTTCCATCCTGGTATAATTCAAGGATTTGTGTATTCTTAGTGTCAGAAAAACTTCTCCATTTTCCGACGAATTCATTATCGGGGTTGCTAGTTGTTTTTGTCGGAGTGTTGCATCCAAACAGGAGAAGTGATAAAGCCAGCACTAAAAAAACTTTGGTTGCACCCATAAAATCCTGTAAAACTAATTCCTATCTTATTTATATTTGTTATCATGCCTTTTCTTGCTGTTTTTAAGTTAGCAATCATTTTTTGTGAACTTTTTTACTAAAAAAGTTCTTTTGATCAAACTTGCTAGCAAAAAAGTTTTGATGAAACTTTTCCTAAAAGTTTCAGCTCGATGAACGTAACTGTCTCTAGGCATCTAAATGCCTGAATTAGCCAAAGATGTGAGGGCTTAAACTTCAAACCTGTAGTAATGCTGCAGTCTGCTAAGCAGCGTTATCTCTCTACTGACTACGAGTGCGCCGCCATTCCTTTCCGTTCATATCCTTCCAGAATTTCTGATGGTGTGGTTGAGAACATCTCTTTTCTGCCCTTTGACCTCGCGTACAATCTGGCGGCCTGAAGTAATACGCCCATCCAATTATCATATATTGCTTCAAGTACACCTGCCTGTCTGTTGCTTCTTGCCATAAGGGTTCTTAGGTCTGTCTGAACCTCCTCAAGAACAATATCTTCATCATCTGATTCCAGCATCACGCTTGCGAATGCTATTGCCCCATCTGCATGTTCAAATGCAGAGTCTGCTATGCTTCTCATGGCTCTTATCGCTTCTCTTCCAGTTGGATAAACTGCCAGGTCAACGCCTCCATTTGAAAAAAACGTGCCTTTTGTAGCAAATGGACTAACTTCATACTCATATTCTAAACCATAATACCTGAAACTGCCTCTTTGTCCATATTGTTTGTGCATTCTTACTGCATCGCTTACTGTTATGTTCATATCTCCTCTTAGCCTGCACATCATGTCTATATTTACGGTGCGTCCTGACCTGAGGTAGCGTCGCACTTTACGATGCGTAGCAGTGTCTCTTTTTGTGAACAGGAACCTCCCTGTAGGTGTGCCTGCTTTGGCACGTTCCATCTTAACATGTAGGTGCATGCCGAAGCACCATGCCCATGCGAGCATAAGCTCCTTCCTGTCTTCATTGTCCATGGCATCATTCTCAAGATGTCTATGGGCAATACGTGCCATTATCCCATAAGCCATGCCCTCTACGCCTGTCCGTTTTGCCACTTCGAGAAATAGTGCGCTTTTTTCTTCTCCTGAATTCTCAAATGATTTTCTGGCTGCGTCTCTTTCGTACTCAATAACCAGCGTCCTTATCCAGCGATTAGCCATCTCCAGCGTGGTTTCATCAACGCTTCTTAGGGCTTTCATTGCTTCATCAAAATAAGGTATTGTTCTTTTCGCTATTTCAGCATCATCATCTGTCCTTATTGCTTCTCCTATCCACCTGCCTGCTTGGGTCAGAAGGGCCTTATCAATTATTCTTGGCCTGGAAGGCTGGCCGCCTTTGGCTTCATATAAATGTCTTGTTCCACCTGCAATTATATGCCAAGCCATAGCATACCTTGCTAGTGTGTGGTGATTAACCTCCCGGGCTTTTGCTTGCCCCTCATACAGCTCAGGCTTACCATCAGCTTTTTTGAATCCCTTGGGCGATTCTGTTGTATTTAGGTATGCCCGCAGCAGCCTTTCTTTCGTTGGCCTGCTCTGAACTGGAACGTAACGCATAAAATATCAATGGTTAGAAATGATTAAAAATGGCTGCATACCCTGTTCAGGCTGTACACTAATCCCAAATATCCCTGCTGGAACAATATAAATTAACCCGGAACCAAAAATATGCTTTCCAGATTGCTTTGTCCTTTGCCGCCAGGCAGCATTAGATTGAAACGGCTATCTGCTAATTCGTTGGCTCTTTGTATCGCATCTTCAGGCCTTTTTACCGTGCGTAATATCTGTTCAAGTGCTTCTCTTTCTGCTCCGCGTACCAGAGCTGCTAAAAAGGCTTTTTTTACGGTTACATCTCCCTGGCCTTTTTTCTCCTTCAGCTGTATTCTATCAACTTCTTCTCCTCTGATTAAGACAGTGCGTTTGATACGGGTAGTTCTGGTTTTGATGTATTTTGAAAAGTTCCACCCATCAACTATTCCGAAATCATGCCTTACTATCACGAGCATTTCATCCTGTTCGAGTTCCTTGATAGTCCTCTTGACTACGGAGGCTAATCCACCATGTTTGCCTGCTGCATGTGCCAGCCTAGGCGCATGCCCGTTTATTTTTGATTTGCTGATTGGCCAGTAGCCATGTTCCTGCCTGAATTGGACAATAGCTTCAGACAGCTCTTCAAGTGTGCGGTATCCTGCATTTACATGTCGAGGTGCTAAAGGCTCCAATCCTGCTTGTTTGAGCATCTCGTTTATGCGGTTTACCGCGGTTCGCATATTCCTCTCGTCCATTACAAAATGTCTTGCTGCCTCTGTTATTGTTCTTCGTCTGGGGTGTTCGGCAAAATATCTGTATATTCTGGCCTGTAATTTACTTCCCAGAACCCTCTCTGGATTTGCTTCTGCAACTCTCAATCCAAAATACTCTGCAAATTCTTTGGAAAGGGCATAACGGCATTTGCTCTTTGCTATGCGCACTATTTTAGGCAAATTTTCCCTTTCGCAGATTTCTATTATTTCTTTCATCAGTACAACGGCATGACCTAAAACTATGCCTAATGCAGTTGCTATTTCAGATGCCTGCGAGAATGGATTTGCTGCTATATGGGCTATTATCGTTGCTTTGTTTCCTGGGAATACGTGCTCAAGAACCGGTTTGTGAGTTTGCTTTATTCCGCATTCTTTTCTGAATTCTTTTGTGAGGCAATAGAGCCGTTTGAGTCCAATGCGTTTTACTCTAATGGCTTTCGGGAGCCCCAGCTCTTTGCATCTTCGATTAACTGTGCCCAAAGTGTCTGATATTATAGGCAATGTCTTTCCAAATGCTACAGCCATTTCAGTAGGGTTGGAATCTCCGTGGGTTTCAAGATGACTGAGCAATAGCAGGCCATTTCCTGTAAACAGCATTTTCCAATCCCGCATTTTTGCGATTTCTAATCCAAAAATTCCTGCAAATTCGGGATTGACAAAATAAGTTTCCGGTTCGGTGCTGGTTGCTAATATTACGGGCGGGAAGCCGCGTGCTGTTGCTTGAATGTTTGTGGATACACTGCGATCTACAAGGTATCTATGTATTCTATCTTCGCTTATGCCTGCATCTACTGCCTGTTTTGTTGTTGCAAAACCTAATGCGGCAAGCTTTTTTACTACTGCAAGCGCTGGCGGCGTTAAGATATCCTGCATCCTGATATGTTTTGTTATGTCGTATCCGCTGTAATCAACATCTACAACTGCAGGGTTAAGCCTTATCGTCCATATGTCATTTGTTACGGCCTTGCCATTCAATGCCTGTTTTACTATGAGGTTCACTCCAAAGTGTTTCCTATGCCATGAATTTATGTTTCTTTGAGTATTTTCAACCCTATCCAAAGTTCCTAGTGCATTTGCAGCTTCTGCAGGTGTCATAGGTGAATCTAAAAGTGCCATTACAAATTCCTGCACCACGGTACGCCTGTTGCCTACGCGCTCAGCCAGTTCTTCCCTGCTTATCTTTGCATTTCTGGCTACGGGCATAGGGGCTTCTGCGAGTACCGAATCGCCTGCATGTTTGCTCCCAAAGCGTGGTGAATGCGCTGCTGCCTTGGCCACTGTCCTTGGGCGCGGTTTAACCTCACTCGCGTGCAACAAAGCCATAAATCTCACTGTTATAGTTTAGCTAATAACGAGGACTATTTAAAAATAGTGGTATTAATTCAATTTATGGGCATTATTTTCTCCGGTCTATTATATCTTCGGCGTCTTTTCCAGTGCCTATAAGTCCAACATGTACGCCAAGCTTCGTTTCAATCTGCTGTACGAAAGCCTGCGCTTCCTTTGTCAGGTCGGCAAATTTTCTCTTGCCCGCATTTCCTGCAAAGTGAACATCAAGCTTTGTCACAGCCAGCTGCGTAACGCTGTTTATCTGTACTGCTCTCTTCAGGTCATCCCAGTGCAATCCAGGCGAAGTCCTTCTTGGCCTGCCTGTAACTGTGCCATATTCCTGCATGCCCAACTTCTCAGCCTCTTCCTTGCTTATTTCGCCAGGGAAAGGCCCTCCGCCGACGCGTGTTGTATATGCCTTGATAACCCCTGTAACCTCGTCAATGTCTTTTGGCCCGAGCCCTACATCAGCTGCCACGCTGCTTGCTGAAACATCCTTTGAAGTGCAATAAGGGTAGGTGCCATAAAGCACTGAAAGCATGAATCCTTGGGTGCCTTCAATAAGCACATTCTTTGAAGCATGCACTTCTTTTGCGACGTCTGTAATATACGGCTTAAGCTCAGGGCATTCCTTTGCAGTTTTTGCTATCCGTTGTACGCGGTCGCGCACAGCAGGTCCGCATCCTGTATTGGTAGAGCCTATCTTTGCAGCTGTCTCGCTTTTGTCGCGTTCAATATGTTCTTTGGTAAGCCATGTTGCCATTGAGTCAACGCCAATGCGCTTGCCTGCCCCGGTGAGTTCAATCTCTTTCAAGAGTACATCTGGATCTACAACCACTCCTGCACCTATAAGCAGGCGCGCCTTTTCATAAACAAATCCGCATGGCATCAGGCGAAGCGGGTAACGCTTGCCTTTGTAATTGACCTCATGCCCTGCATTAGGCCCTACTCCTCCGCGTGCTATTACATCTGGCTTGTCATGGAGTGCCAGGTACGAAATAATCTTGCCCTTGCCCTCATCCCCATATTGCAATGCAACGAGTATATTCCTCATGGTTCTCCCTGCTTACATCAACTACTTTGGTTTTATAAAATAATGCTCGATTCTGATTCCTATCAGCATGAATGCTACGAGGCAAAGCTCGGCAAGTGCAATTGCTGCCCAGTCGTCGATACCCAGAGGCACTACCCCAAACCACGATGCTGCTCCTGTGTACAGGACGCCTAACTGCAGCAAGACTGAAAGCGCCACTGCTGCATGCAGCCACTTGTTTGTAGATAGCCGTGTCCCGTATTTCCACCTGACAATATACACTCCTATCGCATCGAATATGACAAAAGAAGTAAAGAATATGGAATATGCCTTTGCTTCGGAGACGTAAGCCAGGTAATAAGCCAGCAATGCTATTACTGCAATGGTTTTTCCCAATCCGTTTATTCCGATAAAATACATCGCATGCTTGTCTATTATTTTTTCATTTGCCGGGCGGGGTTTTCTGTTCATTATGTCTTTTGCCGGAGGATCTGCTCCAAGTGCAAGCGCCGGGAGGCCGTCAGTAAGAAGGTTTATCCACAATAACTGCACTGCAATTCTGGGTGACATTCCCAAAGACAATATGCTCGCAATAAATATCGAAAGCACCTCTGCAGTATTGGCGCCTAGCAAAAGAATGACGAATTTGCGTATATTGTCAAACGTGCCTCTCCCTTCAGCAATGGCATTTTTTATTGTTATGAAATTATCATCAAGTATTATCATATCGCTTGCCTGTTTCGTTACCTCGGTTCCACGTATGCCCATTGCAATGCCGACATCAGTGTTCTTTATGGCTGCTGCATCGTTAACGCCATCTCCGGTCATGCATATGATGTGGCCATTTGCTTTCAGTGCCCTGGCAATTGCGACCTTATGGGTCGGGCTAGTGCGCGCATAAACATCTATCCTCTCGACGGCACTTTTCAGCTCCTTATCGCCCATCTCATCAAGCTCCTCTCCTGTAAGGCTGCCGTTCCTGAATCCGAGTTCCTTGCCTATCGCCTCTGCGGTGTATCTATTGTCGCCTGTGAGCATAACCACGCGTATGCCTGCCTTTCTTGAGTCATCCAGTGCCTCTTTAACGCCTTTTCTGGGAGGGTCCATCATTCCCATCAGGCCAAGGAATACGAGCTCCGATTCAACGTCTTTTTCATCGCTTGATTTGGGGTTTTCCTTATATCCGAATGCAAGAACGCGCAATGCCTCTAACCCCATTTTTTTGTTCTGCTCTGCAATCCTCTCTATATCCCCCTTTGTCATCCTGCGTATTTTTCCGGCCTGGGATATATGGGTGCATTTTGAAACCAGCATTTCAGGCGCGCCCTTTACAAAAGCGCATTTCCTGTTATCGTAATTATTTACTGTTGCCATCAGCTTTCTTTCAGATGAAAACGGTATTTCATCCAGCCTCTTATGCATCCGTCTGAGCAGCTCTACATCTACTCCTGCTTTGTACGCTGGCAGCATGACCGCAATCTCGGTAGGGTCGCCACTGAAGCCCTCTTCTGTTTCTGCAGCGTCGTTGCAAAGGGCTGCTGTATGGAGCATGAGCTCGAGCTCATCAATTCTGCCTGTGCCTGAAATTATTTTTCCCTGTTTGCTTAGGCCACTGCCTTCTATCTTATAACCTATACCAGGAACCCATGCTTCAACTACTGTCATTGAATTTTCGGTTAGTGTGCCTGTTTTGTCAGTGCATATGATGTCTACGGAGCCCAAATCCTGGATGGTCGACAGCCTCCTTAGCAATGCTTTTTGCTTTAGCATCCTGTTTGTCGCTATTGACAAAGCCAGGGTCACTACGGCAGGCAGGCCCTCAGGTATAGCTGCCACTCCTAAGGCTATTGCAGTCATAAAGATAAGGAGCAGTTCGCCTCCATTAAGCAGAAATTCGCTAGCTATTATCACTATAAGCATCAGTCCGACTATCCGGGATATTTTCTTGCCTATGTCTTCTATCTCCAGCTTAAACCTGGTTATTTTTTCAGGCGCATCTGAAATTTCCTTGGCTATCTTGCCGACCTCTGTTCTGGCTCCTGTTTCAACAACCACTGCAGTTCCCCTGCCCCTTGTTATCACCGTGCTCATGTAAAGCATGCAAGTGCGCTCTGCAAGAGGGGTTTTTTCTCCTGTTTCAGAACCGCTTTTCTGGACAGGGACGCTTTCACCAGTGAGGCTGGATTCATCTGCATGTATTGAAAAGGATTCTATTACGCGTGCGTCTGCTGCAACTCTGTCGCCCTCCCTAAGGACAAGAATGTCGCCCGCAACTACTTCTTCGGAATTTATTTTTACTTCTTTGCCGCTGCGCATTACGGTGGCATAGGGGGCTGCCATTTTTGTAAGGGCCTCTATGCTTTTCTCTGCCTTATATTCCTGCATAAAGCCGAACGCCGCATTTGCTATGAGTATCACGAAAATAAGCACAGCATCAAGATACTCTGCTTTTTCGGGATTCATGTAGCTTACTGCAAGCGATACTGCTGCAGCTGCAACAAGCAGTATCACAAGTGTGTTCTTGAACTGGTTTATGAATATTGACAGTGGCGATATCTTTTTTTTCATCGCTATGCTGTTTCGGCCGTCTCTTTCCAGCCGTTCTGCTGCTTCGGATTCTGAAAGTCCGCCTGCTGGGCTATTGAGTATTTTCATTGCCTGCTGACTGCTGACTGCATGCCATTCTGTCATAAGTTTCTGTGAACTGCTTTAACCTTTTTAATTAGTTCCACACAACGCTCAGTTATGATAGGTGACAAGAAGCCGCCATGGCTGAAGATAAGGCCTCCGCGCGAGAAATTCACTCTGGTAAAAGAAACGATAAAGCGCAACAAGCTTCACACTGTGTGCGAAGAGGCCAAATGCCCTAACCTGAGCGAGTGCTGGAGCGGTGGTACTGCCTCGTTCATGATAATGGGTGACACCTGCACGCGCGGCTGCCGGTTTTGTGCGGTGAAGACCTTTTTCAAGGGCGAGCCTCTTGACCCTGAGGAGCCAAATAACCTTGCAAAAACAGTGAAGGAATGGGGTCTTGACTATATTGTAATCACCTCAGTTGACCGTGATGAGCTTCCTGACCAGGGCTCATCTCATTTTGCCAAATGCATCGCCGAAATAAAAAAACAAAGCCCCGAAACCCTGATTGAAGTTCTAATACCTGATTTCCGCGCTGATGAGCAATGCCTTAAGCGCATTGTCGATGCGAAGCCGCACGTAATCGCGCATAACGTTGAAACCCCGCGTGAATTGCAAAAGCGCGTCAGGGACCCGCGTGCTAATTACGAGCAGTCGCTGCGCACACTGGCACTTGTCAAGAAACTCGATCCGTCAATATACACTAAATCTGGCATAATGGTCGGGCTTGGTGAAACTGAGGAGCAGATTGCGCGCACCATGGATGATGTTCGGGCAATAGGCGTCCAGTTCTTTACCATTGGGCAGTATCTCCAGCCTACCAAAGGGCATTTGCGCGTTGAGCGTTTTGTAACCCCTGAAGAGTTCAAGGAGCTTGAGCAGCTCGGAAAGGAGAAGGGCTTTTTATATACTGCATCAGGGCCTTTCGTGAGGAGCAGCTACAGGGCAGGGGAGCTT
>CAZBWC010000038.1:6232-9080 GCA_964495395.1 Microcaldota archaeon | reverse complement strand
TTTGCCGATGATTACGCCATTAATGCCAATATCCTGAAGCCTTGCGACATCCGCCATGTCGCGCACGCCACCAGCTGCAACTATCGAGCCATCATACGAATCCCTTATGGCAGACAACAGATTCAGGTTAGGGCCTTGTAGAGTGCCGTCGCGTTCCACATCAGTTACAATTATTTCCTTTAGGTTTTCAGTAAGCTGCGTTAATTCCAATGAGCTTTCCTCTAGCCAACCACCATAGCAGAGTTTATCTTTTCTGAAATCAAAAGAACCGATAATTTGGCCAGCGTATTTTTGCTTGAGCTCGTCAGCCAACAATGTATTCTTTACTAAAAGCGTGCTCAGCACAACCTTTTTTACCCCTAAGGATAGCAGTTTCCTGATGCGCGCTTCATCACGAATGCCGCCGCCAACCTGAATTGGAAATAGCATGGCCAATTGACTGATGATTTCGAAATTAGTCATTTTACCTGTGAATGCACCGTCAAGGTCGACAACATGCAGCCGCTGCGCGCCTGCACTAAAATATTCCCGGGCAATCTGAACTGGGCTGCCAGAATAGGCAATTGCACTTTCTTTGACTCCCTTGACTAACCGGACGCACTGCCCATTTAACAAATCTATTGACGGAATCACGTTCATCGTTTCACCTCCCTAATAAAATTTTGCAGTATTTGCAACCCTGCCTTTCCGCTTTTCTCAAGGTGAAACTGAGTGGCAAAGATATTTTTATTCTGGAAAGCAGATGGAAAGCAGATTTCATAGTCCGTGGTGGCTGCAACCCATGAAGCATCAGTTGGCTGGCAGTAGTAGGAGTGAACAAAATAAGCATAGAAATAAGGCACACCATCAAAAAGAGATGAAACGCCGCTTACCTTGTTCCAACCCATCTGCGGAACAGGCAAAGAAACATTGAAGCGGCTAACTCTTCCTGGGATCATGCCTAGCCCCAATGCACCAGGGGATTCCTCGCTTTCTTGCATAAGGAACTGCATGCCAAGGCAAATGCCGAGGAAAGGCACGCCGCGAGTTATGATTTCCTTTATTGCAGGCAGATTGGAGCCTAACCGGCTTACAGCAGCACCAAATGCCCCTACTCCTGGAAAAATCAATGCATCAGCACTTTGCCACTCTGAGGCATTTGCACTAATAACAGCATTGGCACCAATCTTGGTAAAGGCGTTTTGGACACTGGCTGAATTGCCTGCGCCGTAATCAATGATAGCGAATTTCATTTAGGCCACCATCCTCGACATGTTCATTACCAGTATGTCCTTTGCACCTGCCTTTTTCAGTTTCTGGATGCATTGAATGAGCTCAGCAGCATCAACAACGCTTTGAACTGCGTAGCATCCGGACTTGGCAAGCTTAAGCACAGTGGGGCTTTCCATTGCAGGCATTACCTTGAGAACCTGCTCAAGGTCCTTTTTGCTTGAGACATTGGCAATAACATAGCGCTTCTCTTCAGCAGTTATCACACTTTCAATTGAAACTTTTAGCCCATCTACTTGCACGCATTTTTCTTTGATGCTTTTTTTGTTGGCAATAAGGCACAGGCTGGACTCACTGATAATATCCACCACCCGCAGGTTGTTTGCAGAGAGAGTTGTCCCGGTACTGACCTGGTCCACGATAACATCTGCCAGGCCAAGGTATGGTGCAAGCTCTGTAGCCCCAGCAATACGCACCACTTGACAAGGAATGTTTTTGGCATTGAAATAATTCTCAGCATTCCGAACTAATTTTGTAGCCACCTTTAATCCGGCCCGATAATCTTTTGGAGATTTTATAGGTGAATTTTCTGGAGCAGCCGCAACAATTTTGCAGCTGCCGAAATTCAGCTTAAGCAGCTTTTCAACTGAAACGCCGCATTCCTCAATCATGTCCTCGCCTGTTATGCCCATGTCTGCAGCCCCTGATTCAACGTATAGCGGGATATCTGCTGCCCTAGCATAGACTAACTGGATAGACGGATTGCTCGTATTTACATAGAGCTTGCGTCCGTTTTCAGGAATTTTTAGGCCTATTTTTTCCAATAATTTTATGATTTCAGCTGATATTCTGCCTTTGTTAGGTATAGCTAGGCGAATCAACAGCTGGCCATTTTGTATTGAACCATTCATTCATATCACCCCTTTTGTGCTAGGCACATCTTTTCGACGTGCATCTGTTTCGCATGCCATCCTCAAAGCACGTCCAAACGCCTTGAACAATGCTTCTATTTTGTGGTGGTCATTTTCGCCTTCCAGAAGCTTTAGCTGCAAGCTGCACCGGCATTCGCGCACAAATGCTTCAAAAAATTCTCGTACAAGTTGAGTTTCAAAATTACCAACACGCTCAGAGCTGAAGCTTGCATTAAAAGTCAGCTTGCACCGTCCATCAAGGTCAATTGCAGCTAGTGCTAGAGCCTCGTCCATGGGCAAAATGAAAAACCCGTAACGGCTGATTGACTTTTTGTCGCCTAGAGCCTGCCTGAACATTTGTCCTATGACAATTCCAGTATCCTCAGCAGTGTGGTGAGAATCAACATCCAAATCACCTGTTGCCTTTATGCTTAAATCAAACAAGCCCTGCTTCGCAAAGGCACTGAGCATGTGATTGAAAAATCCTATATCAGTATCAATTTTTGCAGTTCCACTGCCATCCAAATTCAGTTCAGCCTCTATTTTGGTCTCGCTGGTTTCACGTTTTTGTTGTGTAGTTCTCATTTTAGGCACCCCGTTAGAATATCATTAACACTTTGGCTCTTGCTGACTTCCGCGTAAGAAATTCCGGCCCGTTCTGCAGCAAGGCGGTCATTAATAGTATCTCCTATGAAAAGGATTTTTTTGCACTTTAGCCTCCCGAGCAA
>CAZBWC010000038.1:0-6222 GCA_964495395.1 Microcaldota archaeon | reverse complement strand
GGATAGGCTTTGGTGATGGCTTTTCTTCGTCACAATCCTCTTGTGCGACAACAAACCGCTCATCAAAACCTCTGATGCGCCTTAGTACATACAACGCCTCAGCACGTGGCCTTGAGGTAACAACGCCGATTTTTACACCAGATACTTTTGCGCTCTCAAGCAGCATAAGGTTAACTAGGATTCTCTCCGAGTCCATTAATCCGCCTAAATAAAAGTTCTGGAATGCCTCTTTTATTTTTAGAAACTCCTGGCAAGTGCGATCGACTTTTGATAAATCTCCATCATAGGCCGTGGCAAGCGCATATGCCACAACCCAGTCATTGTTAGAGCCAGGCCTTGATTTCATGTTTTCAATATCTGCATTTCCAGGCATTTTGCCGCTGAATTTTTCTGCTGTTAGCTTAATTGCTTCCCGATAAGAACTGGAAACATCAACAAGAACGCCGTCGATGTCAAAAATGATTGCATCTGGTTTCTCCGAAGAATTTTTTGCCTGCAGAATTTCCCTCAGGGCATAAATGAATTTCCTGTTTTCTTCTTTGGTGCCAACATTTACACGAAGATAATTTTCCATCATAGGATAATTGCTTATGTCCCGTACCAGAATGCCTTTTTGCTTGAGTTTTTCAAATACTTTGCCAGGCTCTTTTACCTCAAATGAGAGTATATTTGCCTGGCTAGGCAACACTTTAACGAATTTTTTAAGTTCATAATAAAGCTCATTACGATTCTCCTTTATGCAGTTAGTTTGCTGCTGGAAAATGGCTTCATTCTCCAGAATAATTTCTCCGACCAACTGTGATAAAATATTTATATTCCATGGAAGCCTGACCCTGTTCAGGTATCCGATTATTTTTTCAGATGCCAGAGCATAGCCTAAGCGCACCGATGCAGCAGAATAGCATTTTGAAAAGCTTCTGATAATTACGACATTATCATATCTCAGGAAATCAAGGCAGTCATCATCAGCAAAAGGAGCATACACCTCATCAATGCAAACTATCCCTTCTGCTCCTTGAATTATCTGCTCAATGAGTTTCTTGTCCCACGAATTTCCTGTAGGACTGTTTGGCCGACATATGAAGGTTAATTGGGCATCTTTGCTTTCGCTAATGAATTCTTTTGTCAGATTAAAGTCCCTGTCAAGCAGTACAGGGACATCTTTTGCACTGCTAACCTGTGCGCAGATTTTATACATTGAAAAGCTCGGCTCAGGCCGCACGATTTTATCGCCATTATCTACGAATGCCAATGTAAGATAATAGAACAGTTCATCTGCACCACAACCAATAAGCACCCTTTCGGGATTCAGGCGATATTTTTCCCCAAGCAACTCGCGTAGTCGCTTGGAGGAACTCTCGTTGTACCTGTTGAACTGGATTGTGCCAAGCCGCTCTTTTATTTGCTTAACCAGCTCTTGAGGCAGGTTAAAAGGCGATTCATTTTGGTTCAATTTGCATTCAGTATCAATTATCTTGGGCGTTTCGTAAGGAAACATATTTTGCACTGATAGTTTCGGTAACACTTCCATAATTTCACCTCCTTAATTCTGCAGCCCTTGCGTGGGCTTCTAAGTTCTCAACTCGGGCAAACGCAGCAGTTAGTTTTGCCAGACGCGATTGCGTATCTTTTGTGAGCCGCTCGATTAGCTGGTATTTCAGGAATGTAAAGACACTGACCCCTGAGGCAAACCTGCATGATCTGCCGGTCGGCAAAATGTGGTTACTGCCGCTAATGCCATAGTCACCAAAAACCTCGGCGGTTTCTAGGAATATTGCTCCGGAATTGATTATCTGATTTGCAACAGGCTCAGGTTCCTTAGTGAATATTTCTAGGTGTTCTGGAGCATAGCTGTTGGCAAAATCTACTGCTTGTTGCAGGCCAGCTACAACCAGAACAGCGCCAAAATTGGATAACGCCGTAGCTACGGGATCATTAGCTGGAAGAGCAGCTAGCTGCGCACCTACTTCTGACTTAACCTGCTGTGCCAGTTGCGGGCAATCAGTTATGCAGATAGATGATGAATTTGGACCGTGCTCTGCCTGGGCAAGCATGTCACTTGCGATAAGCGCAGCATCTGCAGTTTCATCTGCAATAATTAGCACTTCGCTAGGCCCGGCAAGAGTATCAATTTTGACTATGCCTTCTCCGGAAACCAGTTGCTTTGCATAGGCAGTATAGACGTTGCCTGGCCCAGATATAATATCCACTGAGTCAAACAACCCACATCCGTAGGCCATGGCTGCGATAGCCTGAGCACCGCCTATTTTGTAGATGCTTTTTATGCCGCATTCATTTGCAGTAATAAGAATGGAAGGATCGATTTTGCCATTCTTTTGAGGAGGCGAGCATAGGATAAAATCTTTTACTCCTGCAATGGTGGCAGGTATAGCTGCCATTAACACTGAAGAGGGCAATGGTGCTTTACCAGCAGGCGCATATATGCCAACACGCTTCAAAGGCAGCCACTTAAGGCAAGTACTACCTTCCGGCAATTCAAGCAAGATGTCCTTTATGCATTGTTTTTGTTTTAAGTGGAATGCTGTTACGCGCTGAACAGATTCACAAATGGCATCAAGCTCTTCCGGAATAAGTTTATCGTATGCTTCCTCTATTTCTTCGGGCGTTACCTTTATGCTGGACGGGCTTGTTTGGACATTATCGAATTGAAGCGTGTATTTAATTACAGAGCGTAACCCATTTTGTCTAACATCTTCAACAATATCTCTGACACGTGATTTGATTTCTTCTGGAATCTCACCGCGCTTCATTAACCTGGAAATATCCAAATCTGCTAAAGACCCAATGAAGCAGACCCCTTTCCGTTTTATTTCTGACACTAGCCATTCATAACACCTCTTTAACATTTTTTGAGCAGGACCTACCGCCAATATCAGCAGGAGCCTTAGCAACTGTAAGAATAACTTGGTCCTCTTTGCCAGGGCTAACGCTGATCAGAATTTTTCCGTTAGTTTCTATGCCTAAAGTCTCGCGGATTTCCAGCGGTAAAACTAGCCTACCCTTTTTGTCAAGGTAGATAAGATAACGACTAGCGATGAAGCATATCCTTTTCCGTGAAGGACATCCCGTCCCGTTTTCACCATTTTCATTACCTCGTTTTTCTTTTATCTGAGCAAATCTAAAGCATTTCTACAATTACTATGAATTTCCCACTATTTAAATGTTCCTATTTTTGAATGCATTTGCTGTTTCCCACTTAATAAAGCTTGCTGCTATTTAGTCCGCAGTGGCTTTTTCAGCGTATTCCGATGCGAGTTCTGCAAAGCGTTTCGCCTTATCAGTATTTTTGGCGGTTTTAGCTTTTTCAAGGAACTGCTCTGCAGAAGCAATGCCTACTATGCGGCCTTCATCTTTTGCAAGCTGAATTTTTGCTTGAACCTGTTTGAGCATTGAAGCAACGGCCGCTTTCATTTCCAGAAATTCTGCCGAAGGCTTAGCTGCAGGCCTTGAAGGCACAGTGGCTGTAGGAACATCGGACAAAGGAAGCTTTACCGGGGGTTTTTTCGGTAGCCTTGATACCACAGCAGGGGCATGCTGCTCAAAGAAGTCATATGAGATAATTGCTATAGCATCGAAATTTTCGAACCCGTATGAAATCGGCTCGCTTGCAAGCACGCCTGTTTGTATGTGCACCTGTGCAACCATATGCGAGCCATGCCCAGTTCCAATGTACATGGAAACGTGGTGTACTTTATAATATGCATTCCCTACTTTTACTACCAGGTCACCTGTTTCTTCTTCATAACGCTTTATCTCGGCAGCCAAGGCCTTTCCGGATAATGGAATTTGGCGCAGGTAGACCATGACATCAGCAGGCCCAGCATTGTCAAAAAACTGGTTTATCGGAAGCATGTCATAGGTGCTTGAATTCGGCTCGCGATAAGCAGTAAGTGGCAAAACTGAAGCCAGGCCGGCTGACAATGCATTGTTCAAATCATGCCCGGAATTATGGTTTGCCTTGCGTACATCACCTGCCTCTAGCGCATCATTAAGCAAGGTTATGCAGTCGTATGGCTTTGAGATAGTTATTGCTTGAACGCGATAGCCTTCTGATTTTAGCTCAGCAATTTGATCTCTTATGTAGTCTGCAGCTTTAGCATGGGTGCGAAAATCAGTTTCAGCTGAGACTACAAGCCGATCAGAATAACCATTAGGTTTTTTCACAGACAATATAACGAAATTTCCGCCGCTTTTTAGAGCCCTTACTTCATCAGGACCAAGAACGAGCATTGAAAAATTAGCAGCCATGACAGGCCGCGTATATACTGGAATTCCTTCAAATTTTCCTTTTGCTACCTGGGATTGAGTACTGGAAACGATTTCCTGAGCGCGCTCTACCGAAAGAGCACGGGCATTGTGATTTGTAAACGTTGGAGGTACTGGCACTGCAAAAACTGGTTCTCCGCTACCCATAACAGTTATTGCAAGCAGTAGGGATTAAAATCATTTACATGCTTACTTCATACCACTAGCCCCGTCGTCTAGAAACTTTTAGGAAAAGTTTCATCAAAACGTGCTTTCCATGAAAGTTCGGACATTGGTCAAGGATATCAGGCTCTGGTTGTGCCTTTTAGTAAAGGCACCCCAAAATAGGGATGCTAAAGGGCATGGTAGAAACCTGGGTACCTCGGTTCGAAGAAACTTTTAGGAAAAGTTTCATCAAAACTTGATTTCTAAAGGCTTACGAAAATCCGAGCGGGGCTATTTGTTTTTTAACAAAAACGGGTCAGACATCCAGAAACAGATTTATAAATCATAAAGGAGATAAACCCGACATGGAAGAGACCAGTCTTCCCGAGATTGTCGAGCGTGAGTCATGGAGCAGCCTTGCTTATATGCTTAGCAAATTCGAGATGGAATTTGATGGCACCAATCCGAAATCCAAGAAGGTAAAGAAGGAATTGGACATGGTGAGGAACATACTTGCCGACGAACTCAGAAGGATGGATGAGTATGGTATGCAGCCCCCGGCTTCGCTGTATGTCAGAATTTCAAAAACAATAGACCGCACTGATAAGGCGCTAGAAAACAACGGGGTAAAAAGGATGGACCTGTTGTTGCTACTCAAGCTCATACTCCACAAGCTCAAAAAGCAGAGACTGACAATATACAAAACGGAGATCAAAGCCAATGAATTTGGCAAAATGAAAGAAATAATCGAGGCAGGTTATGATATTGTACGATGAACCGCTAAAAATCGAATTTGAAGAAGGCAAGGTTGTAGTAAACAACGTTTTGCAGATGCCACGCATCAGAAAGGCCAAGGAAATGCAAGAAGTCTATTCCGCGAAGCTTTCGTGCCCTGCAGATGAGGAAATGTATTATATGTTCAGGAACATACATTCTTCAGGCAGCCTGAGCTATGACATAACGATAATCCCGCAAAAGATGATAGGCAATGAATATGCCAAAACTTATGGACATTATCACCCTATGGCTGAAAATGACCTCAGCTACCCTGAGGTGTACCATGTGCTTAGGGGCAACGGGGCATTCGTCCTTCAGAAAAAGAATCCAGACCTAAGCGTCAGCGTGATCATTGTTAAAGCCAATGCAGGCGATGTCGTACTGGTACCGTCAAACTTCGGCCACGTAACCGTGAACTTAAGCGAGGACGTGCTCATAGTAGGAAACCTTGTTTCTACCAAATTCCAGTCCGAATACGAGGAATACAAGAAATACAAAGGAGCTGCGATGTACTACACAACCGATGGTACAGTACATAATACTAACCACCTCATAATAGGCGTTCAGAAGCTTACTCCACAAGCACTCAGAAGGAAGTATGGATTTGAATGCGAAGATTTGCTGAAAGAGTTCCATGCAGACCCGAAAAAGTTTGAATTTTTGAACAAGCCAAGCCTGATGTTCATGCCAGGCGAATAGAAAGACGCAGTTGTCAAAAACCAATTGTAGAGTTTCAGCCCAGCTCAATCATTTCGACTTTTTTCACTTTGCCTCGTGCAAGAGTGACATTGCCACCACCTGAGCCGCCAAGCTTTTCCAGGGTTTTCTGCATAAGCAAGTTGGCAGGAATTTTGGCGTTTGCACCAGAAGCACAGACAACGACCCCTTGATGATTCATTAGTATAGCCATTGCAGCAGGGCTTTTTGTAACCTCGTCGCCCAGTTTTTTCATGGAGTCTACGCCCTTCCCGGCAGCAAGGCCGTCAGCTTTTACCACGCCTCTCTGATTCCCGG
>CAZBWC010000037.1:4556-9226 GCA_964495395.1 Microcaldota archaeon | reverse complement strand
CCTACAACGACAACATCATAGCTATCCTTTAATTTACTAGAATCAGTCATGCAGGAATTGATGAATAATTAAATTTTAAAGACTTGAGTAAACCGCTATTTAGGCAGTATCTGCTGATTTTAAAATAGTTATGTCGCATATAGTTGTTATGAGTGTATCTGCTAGGCTAAATGCCAGATTGCCTGCCAGGCAGGAAACGCAAATCATGCGAGCGCAGCTCAGGCATAGGCTTCTTGAATTCACAGCAACAGGGCACACCACCATCAGGGTACAGAAAGTTGGCGGCCCTGAGCAAGATGTGGAGTTTACTGATATGCAGCAGCTTAAGCTCACACTGTTAGCTGCCGGAAGGGCAGCACCTGTTTACGCGATGTTTTCAGAGGACGACCGTACTTTGGCCATAGCAGATGTTGTTGACCGATTCAACGTGGCTGGGACAACTGTTGTTCTTGTTACTGACACTGAGCTGCAAGGGCATATACCCCGGGAGATTGTCGGAATTAAATCTGTGGCGCTTATGGCCAACGGCAATCTGGAGCTAGCACTTACATCAGTGTTCCTTGATATTATGAGATCAGGAAACCCTAGGCCTTACGACAGAGCAGCAGCTAGGCTCGGGATGACGAGTGATGAGCTTCTTGACCATCTTGTCTTTGGCCAATTAGTGTCTGATTTGGCATTTGGCAGGATGCTCGAGAAGTCAGTTATGATTAAGCCTTCAGTGCAGGACATAAAACCAATAGCGCCTCTCGTTTTCTCCCCAGCGCCTAAGCTACAATTTTTGACCCTGATGGATAAAGTACCTCGGGAAATTAAAGGACAATTACTCAGGGCTTTGGGCATAACTGAGCCAGACCAGATAATGGACCTTACTGATGGGCACATACGCCAAAAGATGAGGCTTTTCTGCGATGAGTTCACCCACAGGGAAGAGCTACCTCCAATAGGCACACTCATACCGCAGGCAGACGTTGAGCTGCTAAAGGCCAACGTATTCTGAAAAATCCGAATATTTTTAACTTTCTGCTGTTTATTTGCTGCATGCACATTTACACGAGAACAGGCGACAAGGGCGAAACAGGCATGCTGGGCAACGAAAGGGTCAGTAAGGCAGATGAGCGCATGGAAGCCATCGGAACAATAGATGAACTTAATGCTATGCTCGGAACTGCGCTTATTTTCTACAAAGGCAAGCGTCTTGAAAGCATAAAGAAAGCCCAAAGCACCCTTTTTTCGATAGGCGCAAGCCTGGCATCAAGAAAGCCTTCTGATGTGAAAGGTACTGCAGAAGAAGATGTCAGTGCAATGGAAAAGGAAATTGATGAAATGGAAGCAGTGCTACCGAAACTGACACGATTCATATTGCCCGGCGGAAGCAAATCAGCGAGCATATTGCATCTTACGCGCACGGTATGCAGGCGTGCAGAACGCAAAGTCGTTGCATTACAGGAAAAGGAGCAGATTAACGCAAGAATAATTATTTATCTTAACAGGCTGAGCGACTGGCTTTTCACTCTTGCCCGCGAGGAGAACTTCCAGGCGAATGTGAAGGAAGAGGAGTGGCAGGGCTGATCATTTACCTAACGGATAATATGTATAAGTGTGCTCTGCGAAGACAAGCAGGCTATCGTAGTTTTTTATCAGCGTGCTGAATTCTGTTCTTAGCCCAAGCATCAGCTCGTGGAAGGAATGGGAATTATCTATTTCGACATCCAGCTCAACATTCCACTGCCCCATGCACAGGTCGATGTCTATTATATTCGGGTGCTGGGTCAGGTAGCGTATAAAACGCTTAACTTCAGTTTCATCGAATGAATCTATTTTCACCAATACCTTGTAGGTAAGGTAACCGAATCTGCTACGGTCGAGAACGATGCGTGCCCCTTGTATCACTCCTTTGGCTTTGAGCTGCCTGATGCGATAGCTTACTGCAGTAGGAGTAATGCCCAACATGCGTGCCATGTCAACCAGTTTCATGCGTGCATCATTCGAAAGCAACCCGAGAATGCGTTGGTCAAGCTTATCAATGGACACGTGCACAATCTCTCCTCCGAATAAAGGCACTTCGGAAGAGGTGTATTTCTCAATAAGGTAGCCTCTTTTTGAATTGAATGCCGTTTCAACAAGGGAAATTGTGATGTCTTCGAAAAACTTTCCGTAATCTTTGAACAGCACCTTATAAGTATTATACAATTCGTGTGTATCTCGGGCCCATATACCTATGAACATGTCATACCTGCCGTCGCAGGTATCAACAAGGCCCACGTTCTTGTTGGAATCGAAAAATTCAACCATTTCCTTTTCCAGTTCCTTTGGGACGTTCTTGTATTTCAGGTAGAATTTGAAAAAAGACAGCCCGATACGTGCAGTGTTGACAATAACGCAGCAACGGCGCAGGATGCCGCTTTGCTGCAAATCCATCATTCGATAGCGTATGACGGTTTTTGAAAGCCCTGTCTTTCTTGAAAGGGTTGCCAGCGACGCAAATGCATCTTCATCAAGAGCGAAAAGTATGCGGCGGTTTTTTATGTCTAATTCCATAACATAAAATGAAACAAAATGTTTAAATATATCTGTTTTGTTAAATTTTTTGGTATATTTGCCATATTTATAGCATTATTAGGCATATTAATTATATAATCTAATTTTTACCTCGTAAAAAAATAAGCATTAAATTTTAATTTTATTTAATAAACAAAAATTATTTTGCATTTTTTTCTTGTTTTATAAAAAAATTAGCTAAAAGAATTAATATTACACATATTGCAATAAATAATCAAACTAAAAAGAGGTGGAACGATGATAACCAGCAAAGCCAAGGAAAATGCAGGCAAGCATTCATTTTTGTTGACAAAGCCAATGGACGATTTTAGGAAGGTTGCAGAAAGAATAGAGAGGATGGGCCGTATTGATTCGATAACGCATGTAAAAGGGCAACTAATAACAGGAACAGGCAACGTAAAAGTGGCGCTTTTCAGGCCATTAGGCAGGGTTGCTGGAGGGGAAGACTCCGAGGCAGTAAAAGAACTTGGTCCGCCCAATAGCCTCCAGTATATTGCAACTGCGCTGATTGCAAAAGGCCACGAGGTAAGAATTTTTGACCAGCTTGCAATGCCATACGACCCTGCAAATCCCGGCAGCTATCCCATGCTTAAAACAACTGAGCAGATGGCTGATGAAATTGTTTCATGGAACCCTGATGTGCTGATGGCCACTTCATTCACCTGCCAGTTCAGGCAGGGGCTTATGGTTGCCTCAAGGGTGAAACAGGAACTGGGGATTCCTATTGTTTTTGGAGGCTACCATGCAACAGATGTGGGCAACCAGCATAAGATAGCCCAGCGGATAAAAGGCGCAAATCCAGAGGGTGCTGTAATACTGGAACAAGATATGCGGAACCTTTTCCAGCATGGCACAGTGGATTTTGCAGTAATAGGCGATGGAATAGGCGCAGCTCCTGAAGTAGTGGAAGTGCTACAGGGAAAAAGGGCTGCGCATGAGGTAAAAGGCCTTGCATTTTGCGATAAGGGCAGCATTGTGCTTACTCAGCAAAGGGAAAGAATTCCTATGGGCGACTACCCTGCATTATACTGGCCAGAAGACTACGAGCCGCGCAATTATTATGCTACAGGAAGAAACTACCCTTTTGTCCTTATGACGACCTCCCAGGGCTGCAGGTTCCAGTGCAGCTTTTGTGCAACACCTATTACCCACCCCGGAGGGGCTGCATATATGCACCCCGAAATGGCAATCGAAGAGCTGAGACGCATAAATTCCAGGCTAGGCAGCAGCTGGCCTGCAGAAAAAATCATGGTCAACCTTACAAATGAAGACTGGATGGCGGATCCGAAACAAGTCATAGCATTCTGCACTGCAGTACGCGAAGCAGGACTACACGAAAGATTTGAGTTTAACTCATTCGGCACCCTTATAGATGCTGCCCGAAGAGGCGAGGAAATGCTAGCCGCCATGCGAAAGGCAGGATGGTCATTCTTCTTTTATGGCCTCGAGTCCACCATAGATGCAACAGCGCGCGATTGGAAGCGGCCGGACGGTAATGTAAAGGACCGCCTTGCAATGGCGCAGCAGGCAATCGACAAGACGAATAGGGCAGGCATAATGCCATTCATAGATTTCATAGCAGGCCATCCTGAACAGACGGGCGAGCAGATTATAGAGGATTATAACCGGCTACTGAGCCTGCGAATGGCCCCGTATGCATACATGCCCACCATTGCGCCAATGCCCGGAACCCCGTTCTACTGGGAAGTTTTATGGGGCCTGAAAGGCAGAGGTTTCATAGATGGAATAACTTATGACGAGCTCGATGCCAATCACCAGGTACTTCATATGGCAGACGGCAGCGCAGTAAGGCCGCTTCGGGATAGGATGGTGCAGCAAATGTATACTAGGCCAGAGTATATGGAAGATGCTGAACTGCTAGTGAGCCAGCATAAGCACATGGGCAAGTTTTTTGCAAACATGCTGCGGAAGATAGCAGGGGATTACCCAGGCAACCAAAGGCTGCAGGAGATTGCAAAAAAAGTAAGCAGGTGGTAACAAGGGGCAATAGAAAGTCACTCAGGAGAACGCATCTGGACGTCCCCGCTAATAACGCGTGCATGGCACATGAGCCTTAAGCCATCATGCTTTCCTTTGTCAAGGGCAAT
>CAZBWC010000037.1:0-4546 GCA_964495395.1 Microcaldota archaeon | reverse complement strand
GCTATGTGAAACCTGATTTAGGTTTTCTTTGCCGCTGTCGATATGGCAGAGGCATTTTCCGCATCTGCCCGCATTACATTTCAAATCATCCTCAAGTCCAGGCATGGCGTCTATCAGCCGGGAACCGTAAGGCAATTCGCATGCATCCGGAAATCCGAGCATGCTAACTCTTGCCCTTAAGCTGGGCACTTTCCTCTGCTTCACCGGATGGCCGTCAGCCAACAGCTCCAGCATCTGTGAAATCGGAGAATCGGTCGTAACCACGCTGCATGGTAATGCAGAAGTCCAATCAATATAAACATGATAAGTGCGTTCATGGCTACCAGGGCTTATAAGAACTGGGCCAATATGCGTTTTTTGGGTTTGCAAATGCATCACTGCTTCAATCGGGACCCCGTTTTCAGGATAGTGCCCTTCCTGGAACCATGAGCTCTCCTTCCTCGAAAGCGGCCTTTTCACGCAGTCGATCCTGCCGCCTGTAATTTCAAAGAAGCCCTCCTCTTTCGGATATTTTTCAACAAGCCTTACTTTCTCACCTACAGCATGCACTATAAGCAAGCCGCCTGATTCCTCAATGCTCCAGAACGGATGATCTATGAAGGCAGTATTGCCGCTCTTTCCCATAAGCTCCTTTGGGATTGGAAAAACAATTGGCACACCTGTGCTTGAATCTTCCCATACCAGCTCCCGCCCAAAACTGGGCTTGAAAGTACGTGCTACAAGCGTGCTGGCAGCGTAAGTAACAGCCTGGGCTCCAGATTGTCTGAGGCTGGAGATCAAAGCTAAAAAGCCGGGGTCAAAAACGCTTGCAAGAACTTGGCCTGAAGACTCCGCAGTACGAAGGCCTTCGAGAAATGTTGTCCTGCTGATACTGAAGCTTCTTTGTCCAGTAACAGGACTCGCACGCCCGCTCTCAACCACCAACCCGGCCATTTTAATCCACTTAATTATAATTATTAAAACATAGGTTTTAATAGGTTGAAAGTAAGGTAAAAGGATGCAGAAAATCAGGGAACTAATAGGATGGTACAACCAATTAATGGTAAAATATTTCGGCGTGTTCTTTATCGTCACGATAGCAAGCGCAATAATATTTGCATATGCCATCCTTCCAGACAGGAAGTTGGAGGTTTTTGTTGTGCTGCTGCTACAGCTGGCAGGGCTGATAATAATGAAATACAAGAGCAGTTTTGAAGCCAGTATCCAAGTGGTAAAAAAAGCTAAAAAGAGTAATATTTAAATAGTTTGGCTGTGGACTCTTATTGTGACATCGAGAACCGCTTTACTTTATACCAGGATTATATGCCCCAAATTGCCTGAAGAAGCAGCCCGGCACTTGAGGCCCAGGCTAGAGCCAGCATTTGAAGGCCTACAGATACCACGACATTCAGAGAGACAGGAACGTTTCTTGGAACCTCTCCAGACCCTGGCAGACTCTTTGATGGATAGCTCATTTGCACGGATACGCAGGTACCATGCCATGAATGCCCCATCAGTTGTACTTGTAGGTGAAGGAAATATCCTTCATAGCAAAATCGAAACACTAAAGGCTGCTGCCACCTTGGCTTCCCGCAGCCATCGCCCTGATGCTTACCTTCAATTTTTGGCAAGGAAAGGGCTTGAATTGCCGTTCTTTTTACGCGTTACCCCTTTCTTTTTGGATCGAACTTCTGTCGAATTATCCGAAGTTCCGGAAGCTTCCTGTAAAGAAGCCCAGGAAGTTGTAGATCTTGTGAAAGATGGCTCTCCAGATGCTCTGAAGGCGTTGATAAACAAAATGGTAGAAGGGCTTAACATCAAGCCACGTGCCCGCACTCTGGCTTACAGTATAGTAGCTATGCTCACTGGCAAGTTTGACGCTGTCGGGATGCTTTTGCAAGAAGACAGATTGCTGCCCGCAGATATAAAATCCAGCATCAAAGCAGAAGGAGCAGAAGCGATGCTTACTACGATGGATTCTTTCGAAGTAAAAAGAATGGTCGAACAGCATTTCGAAGGTCTTCACGTCCATACGGATGCAGAAGGAAGAATTAGTGGCGTGGCAGTTGTCCAAAAAAGATTTGAAACCGCTGTTGTTACCGGCCATCTTCTGGAACCTGAAGATTTACGGCTTCTGGCTGGAAGAAATCTACGGGGAGTAGCACCCTATTTGCCCAATGATGCAAAACCCCAAATCGTACTTGCTACGGAACGAGATATGACCGTCCAGCACGAACTTCAACACGTATTAGATAGGCTGGCAGGCATAGCCATGGGTCAGGTTCTCAGCGAGTACTGCGCATATCTTGGAGGCATTGTATTCTCTGAAGACCCTGTTTCCAGCTATCGAAAGCTCGAACAAGAAACAGGCTCTGCCAAAGAACAACTCTATAGAGTTATATTCAGACAGGAACCAGAGCCCCCTAGGAACCGCGTTTCAGAGTTTCCACATCATGACGATGCCAAAAGGAGAATCTTAAGAGAAATGCAAAAAGTCCTGCCGCGCCAAGTTGCAGAAAAGGCAATGCAACTTCTTAATGCAGTTTACAAAGCAGCATGTGGCCTGACGTATGATCAGATACTAAAGCCATTCATGGCACAGAAGCAAGAATGAGAAAATCCAGGTCAAAAATGGAAAACACCCCTTATAAAACCCTTAACAGCGCCTCACGTTATCGTTATCCCTTTGGCAAATTCCAGCTCCTTCAGCTTCCTGATAACACGTCCAGGCAACTTCCCGCCTATGATTATTGTCAGAACAGGGTCAGGAAACAGTTCCGGGTCATCGGTAACTATTTGCCTTATTAGCACCCCTTCATCAGCAAGCACTTTTGTCACTGCCGCAACAATGCCTTTGCTCTTTGGATCTGCACGCAATTCAATAGTGTCATACCCCAGCTCTTTTGCAGTATTGCCCATGAATGCCCGTGGCTCAAGCCTGTAAAATATTTGCAATAGTTTATCATCATCTGCAATTGCCTTTGCAGTATCTATTACAACGCGCCTATCAACCTGCAAAGCGCGGGCTATTTTTGCAGGCGGCAGTTCAATTCTACCCGCATATATTTTGCCTTTGCCATCCACCTTTAGGCCTAGCCTCAGCATCTCGACTGCAACCACCTGCCGCCCGCGGGCATTTACAAAGAACTTCTCAATCATTCGGAGCATGTTCAAAACCATTTTCGATATATATGTATACTTTTGTACAGAAAAGCTTAAATATATACAAAGCAGCTAAAGGTATATAGCAAACACAGAGGATTAACTATGACTGAAAGAAGGGATGTACTTTGGCCTGCATTCAAAAAAACTGCAGTTAGACATAGCTCCGGTGGACTTCTATTCTATTTTGGCTGAAAATTCTGAAACCTGCTTTCTGCTGGAAAGCAGCGAAGGGCCAAAGCAGCTTGCCAGGTTTTCATTTCTTGGCTTTTCCCCAAAAGGCAAGGTAAGCTTTCAGAATGGTTTGGTCAGCTTAAATGGCGAGCAGAGTGAGGAACAAAACCCGATAGCAAAGTTAAAGGCCGAGATTGGAAAAACAAAAACAGCAGTACCCGGCCTCGTCAATGGCGCAGTGGGCTACTTTTCCTTTGAATATTTCCAGCAGATTGAAAAGCTCAACACAGCCATGCAGGATGAAGTAGGATTTCCTGATTTTGAATTCGGAATTTTCGACGACATAATTGTTTACGACCACGACCAAAATAGCATGCAGTATATTTATTCCAGGGAAAACAGGCTAGACGAAATAAGCAGGTACATCAAGGATTCCGATTTCCAAACTGCCGCGCTCCAGATGTATAATAAAAAGTGCAACATGGACAGCAGACAGTTTTGCGAAAATGTCGGGGCAATTAAAGATCATATTCTTGCAGGTGATGTATTCCAGGCAGTGCTTTCGAGGCGCTATGATGTGAAATATGCCGGCAGCCTCATACCATTTTACAAGAAACTGAAAGCCACAAACCCATCGCCATATATGTATTATCTGAAATTCGGAGAGCGCCAGATAATAGGCTCAAGCCCGGAGAACCTGGTGCGTGTTGAAAACGGCAGCATAACCAGCTACGCAACGCTTGCAGGAACGCGATCCAGGGGCAGGACAACAGAGGAAGATACGCTGCTCGAAAAGGAGTTGCTTGCAGATGAGAAAGAGCGTGCAGAACACCTGATGCTTGTCGACTTAACACGCAATGATGTTGGCAAGGTTGCTGCACCTGGAAGCGTCAATGTAAGCAAATTCATGGAAGTGCATAAGTACTCACAGGTGCAGCACATTTCCTCATTGGTTAGTGGTAAGCTCGCTGAAGGCAAGGATGCATTTGATGCATTCAATGCCATATTCCCTGCAGGGACGGTATCCGGAGCGCCGAAGATAAGGGCAATTGAAATAATCGCTGAGCTGGAAAAAACAAAACGCGGACCTTATGCAGGTGCAGTCGGCTACTTCTCTTCAAATGGCAATTCTGATTTTGCAATATGCATCCGCACTCTTTTTGCCAACGGCAAAAAGGCACACATACAGGCAGGCGCAGGCATAGTCCATGACAGCATCCCTGAAAAGGAA
>CAZBWC010000036.1:7186-9509 GCA_964495395.1 Microcaldota archaeon | reverse complement strand
GAAGGGTCAACATCATTAAGTTCTGAATATTTATCTACGAGGCCACCCAACGCTTGTGCACTTGCGCTTGAAGACTCACCACCGCAAAGCTCGGCATTGAATGTCCCTGCTCTGTTTCGGGCAAACGTACCTAAGTTAAATGGGAATGCCGGAACACCTCCGACATCAGTAACAAGCTCATTGACGCACTGAACGCATGAAAGCAGCAGCGACTCCGGAGACCGTAATGCCGGATCCTCTATCTCAGCATGGAATTCTCCCTGGCCAAAAACCGCCTTATGATAGAAATGCCAGTTGTTTTGCGCCATGCCGCATACTGTGCCAGGTTTGTCAGCGTAAGTTGCCAGTATGTTGTTCAGAGGCAGGTTATCAGCACCCGCCTTGTATGCCTGACAGAATGCAAAATAGTTTGCAAATGCAGGATTTGCAGTATCAAGAGAACCGGTGCTGTCTTTTACTGCAAGCTTGCAGTTGCTGCAGCCAAGAGGATTTTCAGTGCCCTGATAGGCATACTCGGCAACTCCAATAACGCCCGATGTTGCAAGCGCATTAATCATAGTAGTAAAAAGATATTTCCTTGCAACTGCAACGCTTTCCGTAGTCCATTCGCATCCTTTGTCGAGGTTTACTGCGCGTGCTGCATTAGGCCCTTCTTCATAAATGCTATAGGCGATTATCGATGGCTTGCCATAGGTGTAGGTGATATTCTGTACAAACGGAAGAACCTCTCCGCTAAATACCCGCGCAACTGCAGAGCGGGGATCGGTAGGGTTGCACGACTGCATTGACGCCCGTGAATCGATGCCAAATGCGACAAGGTCAAAACTCTGGCTTGCAACAGGGTCTCCCAGTATCTGAGCTAGCGCATTACGATCACCCAGCCTTACACCCAGGGCTATCATGCAATCAGGGCATTCAAGCTTCATCAGCCTGCCTTGCTCTTTAACATTGCGCACTAAGTTTGGATCACCACTGTCAAAATTCATCTCGGTAGTGATTATTACAGGCCCTGAACCACTGACCACTGTGGCAACATCCCGCGCACTTGCAACATCTGCAGAATCCCCACCGCTATACAAAATGTACATGGGGAAAATACCTTTGTCAAGCATGCATTCTGTTCTTGAAGCAGTTGGAAGGGGATAGCTGCTTGCCACTCCTGCATCAAGCCATTTTACCGCAAGGTCAAGCCCCTCACTGCAATATTGGTTTGCCTGGGCAAAATCATAGAAGTTGGTGCCTGCACCAAGAAGAAATGGCATTGCAAAAGACTCGCCTTCTGCATTAATCTCATTGAATTTGGTTTCATTGAAATCAGGCACAAGCGAACAGTTGCCGCCAACCAGGCCAGCCCTGCTTAGGCTGAAAAACGAGGCAGTCTTGTTGGTGCATACAAATCCCCTGCAGGTACCTATTTCGCAGGCAGGTATAAAAGTCGGATCAAACATTGCACGCGTTGCAGGATCTGAATAATCAAAACCGTCATCGTAAGTGGCCACGTAATCATTCATTATTTCGGTGCATCCGAAAAACAACGCGAGCAAGCCGGCAAGCAAATAAAAATATTTCAATTCATGACCCCGAAGCATATTGATTTGGAACTTGACTTGAGATATAAAATATAAAAAAGAAATTAAAAAGCATCACATCAATGCCCTGTGGCATCTTCTGCACTGCTGGCCGCGGTATCCTGATTGCTGGCAAAAGTTACAGGTGACTATAAGGTGCTGCAGATCCGGACGTACAAGCCTCTTTGCTGTGAATCCCATACCACCCATGAATCCGCCTGCTGAGTGAAGCATGCCTTCAGCACCAGCTCTAGCTCCTGCACCCAGTCTACCTGAGAACGAAGTGCCTGGAGGAGTACTGCCTGCAGTGCCCTGTAATTTACGCCAGCCCTGTGTGACAATCTCCTTAGGTGTCAGGAACCAGGGTGCCAGGCCGAAAAAGCCGTGCCATGCTATGAATGCAGGGCCAAATGCAGAACTCGGGTTTGACAGCACGCCCATGCCACGAAGCTCGCGCTCCCTTTCATGTGCAAATGCAACATCCGCCACATCCCTGTGGACCATCAGCTGGGTAGCCTGGCCACGAACATATGGATCATTCCTGAAGAACGCTGAATGCGGAGAGCGATATGCTAGGTATTCTGCCTGCTTAGGGTCAAGATGCAGCTGGAAACGCGCATCGTAATAGCTCGCACCAGGGTTTGCACCGCCTGTCCTTGCCCTTATGCGCCACCAGGGATCATCCTGTGGTGCCACTTTTAAGCCAGCACCAAGCCTTGGGCCTGAAAGGTCTCTTTCGTAAGTGCTGCTCTTGA
>CAZBWC010000036.1:4620-7176 GCA_964495395.1 Microcaldota archaeon | reverse complement strand
CTGCATACATTCCATGAAACGTGAGGGAGTATGCTCAAACCGCTTCAGCGAGCTTTCATGAGTATCCCATTTGCCGACTGCGCCTATCATTGATTCCTGCACAGGGCGCATAATGGAAGTGAACGGGTAAAGTGCCTTGTAGCCAAGCCCTATAGGCCACCTGAGAAGCCCGGTAGTAATTGCCTCAGTACGGCCCATAGTTGCGCCGTAATTTGCCTGCAAGTCAAATGGCTTATAAGGGCCGAAATGGAAGAACGAACCCCACCTGCTTCTGGAACCGTACGATGTTGAAGATGCAAATGGATTTCGGTCTATTGCATAGTCCCAGATCTGGTGGTATGCGGGATGGGCATCAGCAACGCCCATGTATGCCCTTTTAAGTGCCTCCCTCTGTGATGAAGGCACGCCTTGGAACATCCTATCCCAGTCTGCTGTTTTGATTGCATAGGCCAGCCTCCATGAATGCTCCCTGGCATATTCAGAGTAAGCAGATATTGCCCATGAGCTTGTAGTAAGGTCTCCTGCAGTCTCCTGCCAGACACGTGATAGTGAATGCCCGACCTCAAGGCCGATGTTCTTTGCTTTCATTGCCCAGGGTGACATGTTTGCATCCTGCGAGCCGAAGAAACGGGTGAACTCTGTCCTGAGAGGTGCAACTTCGTGCTTCGGTCTCACTTCCAGATTTTGGGCTCCATTCCAGAAGCCTTTCCAGTCATTGGTAACGTTGGCATAGTGCCATAGTGTAGAGTAGTGTATTTTTTGCCGGGTAAAGTCATTTCCAGCCCACCCCTCAGACATTCTCAGGAAATGTTCCCATTCACGCGGATCCTTGTTTTGGCTAAGGGTTTTGTAAGCATTGTTCATGGCCATATTCTGGAAGTCTATGTGGGTTGCATCAAGGTCAACGCGCCTCCACCTGTTTCCGTCGCGCATTGACAGATAGCCATAAACGCGGTCATAATCGCTCATAGGGGTGCCTTTCACATAAGGTGCAAAGCCGCCTTCGTGAGTCATAATCCATGCCATCGGTGAATTGGATATGGTATCATAGGTTACAGGCTTGCGCATGAATTGGGAGAACTCCCCTTCGTGCCTGGCAAGTATGCCGGCAACCTCAGACATGTGAGTCCTGTCAGACGGGTCAAAGTACTTGAGGCGCCTGAGCTCCTGTGAATCATGCACTCCTGAATCGTGAATTGCCGCTGCTGTCAGTGCTGCAGCCGTCTTTGTCAGGTAATTGCTGGTCTGGTTTACATGCCTGTAAGCATTAGGAGCCCAAAGGGTATTGCCCATTTCAGCTATGTCGGTGAGTATCATGTCGCGTGCAAGCTTCATCTTTGCATAGGCTGCTTTAAGGGCTGGGTTATTCTCGCCAATGCCTTCTGCTATGAGCTCGCGCTCTATTGAAGCCTTGAAATGAGGCACATAGCTTTTGGTAAATCTTTTTTGTGCCCATTCAAGAAGTGCGAAATCCTGCCCTGGCTTGTCTATCCAGTGGCGCTTCATGTCGACTTTCCACCAGCCTTCGTGTGGGCCGAATTCCTGTGTTGATTCCCACCACTGGGCTGCGCCTGACTTCTTTTCCCTGCCGGCTTCTATACTTCCCTTATATCCCCCGCGTATGTCATACTCTCTTCGCATCCATTCCTCGCCGTATAGAACGGCACTCATATTGCCACCAAGGCGCGCCAGCTCCGCTCTGCCTTCAGGAGTGAGCAAATCCAGCATGTACTGATGTGCTCTGTCACGCACTGCGGCAAACTCCTGCTCTCTGAGAACATGCTCCGGGAAAAGTGCTGCATTAGCGTGCTCAGTAGCATTAAGAGTAGACATCCTGTTGACCACCTGTAAATAGGATGCTTTTAATGCGTCTTCTATGCCAGCCCCGTGGTTCTGGCCGTGCTCAAGATCATGCATATAGCCACGAAGTGTAAGCAGCTCCCATGCCTTGTTTCCCGGAAGGTTGTCCCTGCCCACAAGCATATAGTAGCCGTGTTCTGGAGCAACGTTATTTGGAGGAAGAGGCTCGCCTATCCTGTGCTCCCTTTGAAGGAATGAAACAAGATGGACCATCTTGACATGCTCAGGGTCGCCTGAACGGGCAATGTTTTCAAGAGTATCCATTGTAGTGTGAACCCTGCGGTCTACGGTAACCCCGTGGTGCCCTGCTAAATCAAGTAGCCGTGCCAGCTTGGCATCTGCACTAATATTGGAGGATAAAATGCCCCGCAGCTCTGCTTCAAGAGTACGAAGTGCAGCTCGGTCAGTAGCATTAAGGCCTGCGTTTGCCACAACATCTACGTTCCGATAGCCCAGGCGAACCAGCTCTTCGGCAGTCATGTGGAAATTAACGCCATGGCGTTCAAAGAGACGCGCCAGGACATAGCGGGACATGTCATTGTGAACTTCGTTATGCAGATCGTGGTAGAAGCGCTCCATCTTGTCGCCAACAGGTGCAATACCTCCAAGCACCATACCAGTAGTAGGATGCTTGCGGTCGCCAACCCCGACAAGCGGCACCCGCCCCTGTTCCTGCCTTGGTACTACTTGAATTTT
>CAZBWC010000036.1:0-4509 GCA_964495395.1 Microcaldota archaeon | reverse complement strand
AATGGCCTTAGTAAAACATTTGTCTGTATGAACTGCTGCACGAACGAACGGTTTCCGACTGAGGGATGGCCTGTAAGCACTTCAAGATGCTGATACTGGGCGTTCATGAGATACCAGTCGCGCAGCACCATGGCATGCAGCCTGTCGTTTTGTGAGCCGGATCGCTCTATCCTTGCTTCGATTCCGGCCAGAAGTCTTGCCAGCCTTTCGTGGTCAGTCTGATCATAACGGTAAAGGTGCTTGGCAAGAGCATCGACCTCGTTTTGTGGAATGCCATACTTAGTTGAAAGTGCGGCCAGGCTACCATAGAAAGCCTTATTGTATTTTACATCATCTGC
Organism: Microcaldota archaeon; assembly: GCA_964495395.1. Lineage (GTDB taxonomy): Archaea > Micrarchaeota > Micrarchaeia > Anstonellales > Bilamarchaeaceae > DATDYG01. Next base: position 4,171 of record CAZBWC010000036.1, on the reverse strand, counting down.
ACCCCAGAATCCGTCAGCAGCACCTGCGGATGAGCCTACACGTTCCATGCCAGCAGTTATGCGCCTCTTAACATTGTTTGAGAATTTGGCTGCTAGGGCAGAGGAAGCTGCAGTCATAAGGGCTACGTCTTTGGCCATCTTGGCCTTGCTTGAAGCCTTAAGTTCAGTATAACCGAAACCACCGAGTATCTGGCCTGATGGAGCTATCGATTTAGGAGCAGGTAATCTGGGAGTTGCTATATCCAGAAGGGTGAGGGGACTCTTGCCGCTGAAGTACATGCTTGCAGCTAAAAGCCCCATAAGTGCGAAAAGCGAGAAGCATAATGCAGAGTTAAGCGCTCCAGAAGGTGCCAGCAGGTTAGCCAGGTCAGTAGTAAGCGAATCCACTGCAATACGCGGCCTTGGATCGCTCAGCGTTATACGAGTGCTTGAAAACTGCAGCTCCCCTTCAGTGCCAGTATAATCTGCCTGATAGGTGGTTGTCGCAGAGGCATAACTTCCTGAACCGGTAGCCGGCACAGGGCAATCGATATAATATATGACTTCACCGGTAGAGGGAAGTACTAGCATTCTGGAGGTCTGGAGGTTTTCGCATCCAGGAACCACATGCTGCGAACCATCGATAGACGAATAATAAACAGTTACTGGGGCATTCTGGAGGCTTTCGTAGGTGTTTGAATCATAATTATCGCCGATGTTAGCCAATGCCTGGTCTATTTGCTGAGCCCTTTCGGTATCATAGGCATCAGAACCGGCAGCATTGGCGCGTGCCAATGCGTCATTAGCATCAGAAGCACGCTCCACCGAATCAGCAGTTCCGCTAAGGTCGCGCTCCTCGATTTTGAATACATATATGATTAAGGTAGTAGACTCAGGTAGATTACCGTCAGCATACATATAGACAGCTGTTTTGGTGACAGTGTTTTCATCTGTAGGAGTAAAGACATCAGCGTACGCAATGCCAAGCATTATGGCAAACAGCATCAGGAACAATTTGCTGAATTTCATGAGTTAATCGGCGCTTGAGATATATTTAAATATATTAGTTTGGCTTAGTTGTATAAACTACAAAAACGACAAATAGTGTAGTTTTAGATGATCAATATGCAGGAGAGGCATGACAAGCAGCAGAGCAGGCCAATAAACCCGTTCTTATTGGCATTGCAGGGAGAAAAGGTCATAGGAAGAAAGATGGTGCTGTCAAAACTGGAGATGGTAATTGACGAAGTCACACATGGAGGACAGCGGCTGCTCCTATTTACCGGAGCAAGAGGCACAGGAAAGACGCTGCTCATGAAAAAGCTTGTTGAATACGCTGAGAAAAACTCCTTGTCTGCTGCATACGCCGCATTCCACACTGGTGAAAGTGCTGAAGAGATCATGACAAGGCTGGCAAATTCATTGCAACAGCATGATAAAATTCCAAGCCGTAAGGCAGGGTCAGTTGACGCAAGCTATTTGGCAGAAATAATGCACAGGAGCCATGCAGGAACGGTATTGCTGATAGATGACCTTGACGAATCAGAGAACCCTGAAAAAGTGACCAGAAGAATGGCCGAGCTCATTCAAGAGAAAAAGAATGCAGGAATAGCCATAATTGTGGGAAGCAGGAATGCTGCGCTTAAAGGCAGCTCAGCAATAGAATCAGTTGCAATGGAGGAACCCATTGCAGAAGAACTCGAAACGTTCATCCACAAGCTCCTGGAGCCAACAAAAATAAAGATAGGAACTGAGTGTATGAACATAGTCATGCACGAAGCAGGCAGAAATCCGCTAGTTACACTAACAATAATGAAAGTGCTTTACGACAGGCTCAACAAAGATGAGAAGCTGATAACAAAGGCACACTATATCAGGGGCATGGCAGCTATATTGGAAGAACTGGCGAGTGCATTTGACAGCATTTATTACAAAGCATCTGAGCTTGAAAGGAAAATACTCCAGGAATTTAGTAATGGTGAGGGCATAACCCTTACAGAAGCAGCTGACAGGCTGCATCTGCCGCTAAACACAGTAACCACACTTACGCTCAGGCTGGTGAAAAAAGGAAGTCTTGATAGGATAAGCAGGGGAAAATATCGCCTGTTCAACCCCATGTATGCCAGATACTTGGAACATAGGCAGAAGATAGTATGATGTGTATTTTTCAGGAAGAATTAATCAGCCAGAACGCAATATTTATTCAAAAGCAAGTATTCCGCGACGACCCAAAAGAACAGTAGGACTGACTGGCAGCTGTGAATATTGTTTATTGTAACCCATTACGTCGCTAGTATTAAAACCAAAATCAGACAACTGCAAATCAACAGCGGTAAGGTCAATAATGCCACTCATTGTAGGTATTCTTGTATCTGGAGAGAATACGATGGCCGTGAGATCAGAAGGGGCATTCAAAACGGTAATTTCGCCATAAGAATCACGTATCCCTAAACAGATTGCTTTAATTGATTTTATAACAGCAGCTATGTGCTCAGCTTGGTCTCCGGCATCTAAAAGATAAGCTCTGAATTTTTCAACTGCTTCAATGGCCAGTGCCCATATAGATTCAGGGTCAGTAACAAATGAAACAGGATCCTTTGCTGAATTACTTTTAGTTACTATGAGTCTTTTTGGAGCGGTTACTTCTTGCCTGCTTTCCCCAGCCAAGCTTTCGCATATTATTCTGCCGTCACTAATAGGAAACCTGCCTGCTTTTGCAGTAACAATGCGCGTATTGGAAAAAGAACCGAATCTTAGAGAAAATGGAGCTGCGCATGTATAGCGTTCGTGAGCGTTATAGCGGGTTTCTGGCCCATCATGTTGAAATTTTCTTAAATTAGACATACGGTATTTTCCTAGCCCAAGTATTTAAATATTCGTTTTTTTACTTTTTTAACAACATATCACTTAGGCTGCCAATTCCCAGTCCTCTTCAAATACACGCACAAATTCCGCAACCACAGGACCCTCAAGTATGACTGATGCCTCGCGATTATATTCCATGGCAGAATCGGAAAAGTTATGTGAACCTACAAGAAGCCTGCTGGAATCAGCTACCATAAATTTGCTGTGAGTAAGCTTGTAATTTTCAGAAGCCCAATAAACATCAATGCCTGAAAGCAATAGCTGCTCATACATATAGACATTCTGCTCGCTCATAACGCGTTTTTCAAGTATCACGCGGACCGAAACGCCACGTGCACGGGCGCGTTTTAGCGCATCAAGAAGCTCATCAGAGCTAAATACATACATCTCAACATCGAGCGTTTTCCTGGATGAATCTATGAACGCCACAACCTCATCAGTAGCCCCTGGAGAAAACACTGCAATTGCAGGCGCAAAGAGAAAGGATGAAGAAGGATGATAGAATACCACAGTTAGCAGCGCGCCTGCGATAAGGCCGATAATGAGGAATAGCACATTTCGCATGTGGCATAAATAGTAAATATGTTTTTAAAACGGATGAGTAATTACTATAGAGACCTATATTTGCGACCATAGCATAGGATACAGGAAGGGATAGACATGTTTGAAGGAAACAATATCTGTAAGGTGTGCAGAAGAGACCTCAAGGAAGAAAAGGGCAGATTCGGAATTAGCCTTAAGGGCTATACTTATTGCTTCTGCAAAAACTGCTTTGAAAATAAAAAGGAAGACGTAACCCAGCTGCTTCACGACGAGTAAACTTTTTTTATTCAGCTACAATACCGTGAGTTTGCCGAATTTTCCCAGTGTCAACTGCAGCTTGCCTTGGAATGATTTTACATAGCCGTTTTCTATTTTTACCTTGTCGCCTTTCTTTACAGAAGAGGCACTATCATTCCATAGTGTCAGAGTTATAGAGCCCGATTCGTCGCTCAGCGACACGTTGGTCAAAGTAAGAGTCCTGCCGTATTTGTTGAAAGTACGGGGTTCTTCTACATCGTCTACAGTGGCTTCAAGCATTACGCTGCCAGTGCCATCACTCAACTCATCAATTTTCATATTATACACCTTTACCTAAACCTTATAGCCGCAAGGTTTTATAAAACTTTTAGAACCTGCAAACATCAGGTTTCGTGCATTCAGTACTCAAGATCATCGTCATTAACTTCCAGTTTCCCAAAAGTTTCAGTGGTATTGCATTGTCATCAATATAAAAATAAAATGGAAACTAAAGTCACAGAGCTAAATAAAATGAAATTAAAAGAAA
>CAZBWC010000035.1:0-9522 GCA_964495395.1 Microcaldota archaeon | reverse complement strand
CACTCAGGTCACATTCAGGCCCTGCCGCCTCATCAAGTTCCCGAACAGATGCGTACGTACGGGCAAGCAGTTGCTCATACATGTCAACATGGCCTTTGAGATCCTGCAGCAAGGGCCCAAGGACAGGCATAATGAATTCTTTGAATTCAGGAAATTTCACTAAAAGCATGGCAATGTCAGGCAATAGAGTTAACAGTATTGATGAATCGGCATGAGCAGCATCAAGTATTTCGGCGCCCTGTATGTATAATGCCAGCGGTTCGCTAATATCAAAACCGTGCTCAGGCAGGTTATTCAAGCCGATAGACCGAAGTCCGGATAAGGTCGATAGTGCATCAGCACGATCGAGAAGATGCAGGTATTCAACAGTTGAAGAAACTGTTTGATGGAGCATAGTTGCAAGATGAGCATTCAATAAAATGCTTGAATGTGCAGGATGGCAAACCCAAATCCAGCTTTCGCCGGGCTTAAGCATTTGTGCGATATTTGCTCGGGTAAGTTCGATGTCAGTATATTCCGCTGAAAAAGGGGTTATCACCGTAAGCCCGTGCTTTGCAGCAATCCGAAGCGATGCGACATCGTTACGTGAAATGGGAGCTTCCATGTCATGTTTGGCAGTAGGGACAAATGCCTCTTCCGGAGGTATATCCGCCAATTCCAAATTCAGGAATTGCCTCCTGCCATCCAGCAATTTGCCCAGATAGCCTCTGCCTCCACCTAAAAGAAGCACGAACGAAGATTCTGGAACTTGCACTGATAGAAAATCCACTAAGGGTTGATTCCGGTCAAAAAGATATAATGAAGGCCGACGCCTTGAGGTTAATGAGCACCATGCATTCTTCATCCTGGCTGATTGAGGCATGCATTATAATATATCTAAATAACCTTAAAAAACCACAGTAACGGCTCCTAGCACTAATCCAGCGACCTTTGGTCGCTCCCCTTCAGCAGAGCTGAAGGAGCACCGGACTTCTTGATTGTTTAAAAAATCCAGGAGTATGTGTGCTGTCTTTGGCAGTACAGAGGCGGCTGAGGCTATTTCTCAGGTAAAAATTAGTGATTTGGGAGGTCAATTCAGTTATGAACTAAAGTCCATGGGTTTCTTGACATTCTTTTGGTACCGGGGAGCTTTCTCGTGGGGGAGTCAGGAGACCCAAGGGAACTAGAGGAGTGCTCCCCTCTGGTTGCCTTTTAATTAGTTCCAATCCATTTATTTTCATGGCAGCAATAAGAAAAGTGCAGTGCAATTCACAACGGCTTCCAGAAGTAATGGCTTTTTTTACGGGATTGGGCTTTAAGCCAACGGCAAAATCCATACCGGAGCCTCCAGCATCAGGAATGGGAACCCTTATGCACGTCTCACTTGGCCGTAGGTCATTTGACCCGTGGAAACTTCAGCCAGACCAACTTAGGGCATGGAGAGAGCTCCCTCTCGAAGTCGTAAGACCAAAAGAATAGAAAATTGATTATAGCACAGCTAAGGCTCAAGCACAACTTTCATCGCATTGCCGCCTTCAAGCAGCGAAAAGCCCTTTTCTATCTCGCCAAGCTTTAGCCTGTGGGTGACAAGCTTTTCCAGAGGCACTTTGCCTGAACGCAAAAGCGATGATGCCTTATACCATGTATCGTACATCTTCCGACCATTTATGCCATGCAATTGGATTTGGCCGAAAACAATTTTGTTTATGTTTAGCTGGACATCTCCCTTAAACACACCCAAGATTGAAGCGCGGCCGCCTGGCCTAAGTGTCGCTATACCATCGGTTATTGCTGAGGAATGTCCTGACATTTCAAGAAAAACATCAGCACCCCTGCCATTAGTTTCATCCATGATTGATTTTTGCATATTGACTTCCGGATCCCTTGCCTTTAGCAACAGGTCTGCACCAAAAGTTTTGGCAAATTTCAGGCGAAAATCATGTGGGTCAACTGCAATTACCTTTTCAGCGCCTGCGGCCTTGCACAGTGCTACGGCACAAACGCCAATCGGCCCCATGCCAAATATAGAAACTGTTTTGCCGGCAATTTCACCACCAAAAACAGTATGCACTGCATTGCCAAGAGGCTCCTGTGCAGTAGCAACCCAGTGGGGAAGCTTTTTGTCATTTTTCCAGGCATTTTTGTATGACAGGGCAAAATATTCCGCAAAGGTGCCATTTGTATCAACACCCAGGATTTTTACGTTTTCACAAATATGCCCATTTCCTGTTTTGCACTGGTAGCAATAACCGCAATTAATATGAGTTTCAGCGCTTATGTGGTCCCCGATTTCAAGGCCTCTGGTGTTTTTGCCAAGCTCAACAACTTCCCCTGAAACTTCATGGCCAAATATATAAGGAATATTTTTGCCGATGCGATTCTGCGCCCAGTTGTCCCATTCATAGATGTGCCGGTCTGTTCCGCATATTGAAGTGGCACGCACTTTGACAAGAACCTCGCCCTCGCTGATCTTAGGAATTGCCACTTCCCTGAGCTCCAAACCTTTAGAAGGTTTCGTCTTCCACACTGACAGTATCTTATCAGAAACAACCATGCAAAAAATGAGAAGCCAACTAATAAAAAGGCGCACACAACCACTTGAAAACATCGACAAGTGGCGAATTGGGACAACTTAGTATAAAAATACGCAACTGTTTTAAGCATTTGACTTGAACATCCTGTAAATGACTTGAGCAACGAGTCAAACAATTGAGGTGCTTATAATGAACAAAACCATAGAAAAAGAATTCAGCGATGAGCTTGCGCAGCTTGAAGCGCAAAACCTTTTGTGGAACCCGAAAACACTTGGCGGGCCGAGCCAGGCAAGAACAAAAGTAGCCGGAAAAGAAGGGATGGTAGTTTTATGCTCAAACAATTATCTTGGACTGGCCAATAATAAAAAAATGCGCAAGGCAGCAATAGAGGCAATAAAGCAGTATGGAATAGGGAGCGGCAGCGTGAGGCCGATTGCAGGAACAATGGACCTTCATCTGAAGCTTGAGGAAACCATTGCAAAATTCAAGCATTCCGAAGCAGCGCTATATTACAATTCAGGTTTTACTGCCAACAGCGGGGCATTGCCGCAATTATGCCGGGAAGGCGATTTTGTAATAAGCGACGAGCTTAACCACGGAAGCATAATAGACGGCATACGGCTTGGCAAAGCTGAAAAGGGCATTTACAAGCACTGCGACATGGCAGACCTCGAAGCAAAATTAAAAGAAGTTCGCGCAAGGCCGCAGCAACCCAAGCGGATTTTGATTGTTACTGACGGGGTATTTTCAATGGACGGGGATGTTGCCCTCCTTGATAAAATAGTCGAGCTTGCAGAACGGTATGAGTGTGCAACATATGTCGACGATGCGCATGGCGATGGCGTTTTAGGCGAGCATGGAAGAGGTATAAGCAGCCATTTCAAAGTTGAAGGCAAAGTTGATTTTGAAATGGGAACGTTCTCAAAGGCATTTGGTACAATGGGCGGATATGTCGCAGGCAGTGAAATAAGCAAAAAATATCTCCTCAACAAATCGAGGACATGGCTACTCACGGGCTCGCACTCGCCAAGTATCGCGGCGCTTGAGATGCTCGAGGAGAGCGACAAACAGGTTAAGAGATTATGGAAAAATACCAAATACTACAAAAAACGCGTGCGTGAACTTGGCTTTGACACAGGCAGAAGCGAAACTCCGATAACACCGCTCATGACATACGATTCGGAAAAGGCGAGAAAAATGAGCGAGCGGCTGTTCGAAGAAGGCGTATTCGCATTGCCGATTGTGTTCCCGATGGTTGCAAAAGACAAGGCACGCATACGCACCATGATTAATGCAGACCATACGCGTGAGGACCTGGATTTCGCGGTTGAAAAAATCGAAAAGGTCGGCAGGGAACTTGGAATAATAAAATAAAATGTTAAATTGTACATTAATTTACCCCATTAATGTATCAAAATAACATAAAATCAGCAGACAGTAGTTTGAATACAATAAGTTTATAAAGTACGTCATATGTACTTATACCATGGATAAAAAATCCGGGAAATACTGGGAGAAAATGTCCAGGTTTCTCATGACAACCGCACGCAGAGACAGAATAGGAACGGTTATTGTTGGTCTGGTAATAATAGATGATAACCAGGTGCTGATGACCAGAAGAAACGGCATCTACGCGATTCCAGGTGGCATTTTAGAGCAAGACGAAGATATCGAACACGCAGTAAAAAGAATTTCAAAAATGCACAACATCGGGGATATCAGCATAAAAAGATACGTTTGCAAATGTGACGCTTTGGCAGATAACCGGAAAATAAGGCATTTTAATTTTGAAGTAAGCAGCAATGTGATGCCACAGGAGATGCTTGTACGCCCCTGCGATATTCCAAAAGACGAAATAGAAGAATCGACGCTTGAAGTGCTGGCAAAATGCTGCTGTAAAAGCAATGGTGCACACATTTGAGGGCAGGCAGGCTACGGATAATTTTTAAGCGCTTACAAATAATATCTAAATCATGCCTGATTTTGAACAAGCGATGAAACAGGGCCATGGCGGCGACGATATTGAAGATGCGCCACCTCCGGAAGAGCCAAAAAAACCTTCATTAGGCAAATTCAACATGGCTTCCGACGCCAACATACGCGATGTATTCTGGGCAATCATGCAGGATTATGCCGATGGGAAAAAACCGGACCTTTCAAGATATGAGGAAGTGAAAGAGGCATTGGTGCGAATAGGCATAAGCGTACTCAAAAAACCGGAAATGGCTTATCACGGGGTAAGCGCAGAAGGCACTGCTTATTATACTCTGCAGATGACACTTGATATGGGATGGGAAGATATGTTCGTAAAAGTCCTCGAGGAAAGCGCAGAGCAGGAAAGCAGCGCGGAACTTGCTTCAGAAGCCCTCACATTTGCCGTTAAGAAAAATGAGGAGCAGATAGGCAGGTATTTCGAAGGGATGCTAAAAAGGCCTGAAAGCGGTGCGTGGGTTTTACACTACCTCATGCGCATCGGAAACAAAAAGCTTATTGAAAAGCTCAGAAAATTCATAATGGTTATTGCCCAGACTGATGTTGAAGAAAGCCAACTCAGTGCCATGCACGCGCTTGCATTAATAGGAGATTCTGAAATCCAGACGCTCCTGATAAGGCTGCTTCAGCACTGGGATCCGGCAACAAGAAGGACTGCCGCTGTGCTATTGCAGAAGAATCCCACTAAGGAACTCGTGGAAATAGCCGAAAGAAGGCTCGCCCTCGAGAATGATGAACGGGTTAAAACGGAGTTGCTGAAAATAACCGGCAAAAATACAAAGAAGGGGAAAAAATGACTGTTGAAATTATCAAGATACCGGCAAAACGAATTTCCAGCCTGTTAGGCGATGGTGGAAAGGTCAAAAAGCTGCTCGAGAAAAAGTGCAAGATTAAGATAACGGTCAACCGAGAAGGCGACGTTGAGGCGAGCGGCGAAGAAATAGACGTTTATTTTGCGCAGGAGATAATCAAAGCGATAGGCAGGGGATTTGAGCCTGAAACAGCATTGAAGCTGCTTGATGACGATTACCAGTTTTACCTTATAGAACTCAGGGAATACGCCCACACTGAAAAGGCGCTTGAGCGCATAAAGGGCAGGATAATAGGGGAGAGGGGCAAGATAAAAACAGAGATAGAAGGCGCTACGGACAGTTACATCAGCATTTATGGAAAAACAGTCGGGATAATATCCAGGTTTGACAGCATCGAATACGCAAAAGAGGCGATATACCGGTTGGCAAGCGGGGCAATGCACATAAGCGTGATAAAGTATCTCAGCACTGTCAGGAAAAAGCTTATTGCCGAAAGACTAGGTGTTTAGGTCAACCAAACGCGTGAGTAGATTTAAATATTTTCCCGAATAAGAAAACCACAACTCCCAAATAACCAGTGAGTCAGATGCTCATGGCTAGCTCCTGAGCAGGCAGATGATTGGCGGATGGTTTAATGACAAACAAGGACATTTTCAGCAATTTCAGAGAGCACTCTGTCGCAGAATTTTTCAAGAAGAACAGGCAGATGCTCGGCTTTAGCGGCAAGATAAGAAGCCTTACCACCATAGTGCACGAGCTTGTGAGCAACTCCATGGATGCAGCAGAGGAAGCAGGCATACTTCCAGATATCAAAGTGGAGATAACCGAATTGGACAAAAATACCGACCATTATTTGGTACGCGTAGAGGATAACGGCCCTGGAATACCTAAGACGCATTTGGGCAAGGCTCTCGGCCAGATGCTTGCAGGCACAAAATTCCACAGGTATATCCAGCAAAGGGGCCAGCAGGGTATTGGTGCAGCAGGATGCACGATGTATGCACTGCTGACAACAGGAAAGCACCCGAAAGCTATTTCATACAACAAGAACAAGAAGGTTTCCTGTGAGATTGCGATTGACTTCAAGACTAATAGCGCAAATCTGCTCAACCTCGTAGAAGAGGAAAATGCCGATGGCAGGAGCGGACTCGTGTACGAAGCCGAATTCAAGGATGTTCGATATGAAAAAAGCAATTACGGCCCGTATGAATATTTGCGCAGGACAGCGCTGGCAAACCCGCATGTGAAAATAACCTTCAAGGAACCGAGCGGCGAGACGAGCGTATTTCCGCGTGCTGTTGAAGAGAACCCGCGCAGGCCAAAGGAGATAATGCCCCACCCGCTTGGAATAGGCGCGCATGACCTGCTTGAAATGGCAAAGGCGCAAAGCGAGAACAGGAAAGTATCAGCATTTTTACAGAATGCACTCGCACGCGTAAGCGCAAACAAGGTCAATGAGCTCAGAGAGGCAATGAAAGACGTTAATTTTGACAAAAATCCAGGCGAGCTTACCTGGGAAGAGGCAGAAAAGATAGTGCAGGGCTTCAAAACAGTAAAATGGATAGCCCCTGAAACAGATTCAATAGTACCTATAGGCAAGGATCAGATAGAGAAATCATTCAGGAACATATTCAACCCCGAAGTGCTCGTGGTTACTGAAAGGGCTCCAAAGATATACAGAGGCGGTGTGCCTTTCGTAGTGGAAGCTGCAATAGCACATGGCGGCGGCGTAAAGGATGCTGACAAGAAAGGGGAGATTATGCGTTTTGCTAACAGGGTGCCCCTCTTGTTCGATACAGGAGGCTGTGCAATGACCCAGACTATCAAAAGTATTGACTGGGGCAGATATGGCCTGAAAAAATTCGAGGAAGAACCGATTGTAGTTCTGGTAAATTTCGTAAGTGTCCATGTACCATATACAGGAGCAGGCAAGCAGGCAATATCAACAGAAGAGGACATTGAAGATGAGATAAAGAATGCAGTCATGGAAGCTGCAAGAAGCGTGCAGAAATACCTGGGCGGCAAGAGAAGGGCACAGGAAATAGAAAGCAAGAGAAAAGTGCTCTCCAGGTATGTCGAGCAGCTGGCAGATGACCTCACCTATCTTGGAGAGGGCAAAAGAGAGCAGCTGATAAGCAAGCTCGAAAAAATGATAGACCAGCGCTACATAACAGCCAAGGAAAGCCGAGCAGGATATAGAGGAAGGTGCTGAAGATGAGTGATAAGAAAGCTATTGAAAAGCTCGAGGGGCTCGGGAAGGGCATGGTTGACAACATCAAAAAGGACAAGGGCCCGGAATTTGAAACTGCAATAAGGACAAAAACAAACATATTCTACGATGAAAGCTCGAAGTGCCTCAGGCTCGGCAAGAAGAAAGAGATAAGAAAGTTCCTCAGTGTTTCGCAAGCAAGGCCATTTATGCAGACAGTTGCCATAGCAGCAAAGACAAAGAAATTCATTAAAGAGAATTTACACACGAGCATCAGGGGCCTTTATTACCAGCTTAAATTTTCGCTTGGAGAAAACCTTGATGAGGATTTATTCACTGAGCAGTCAGAAAGCAATGCGCTTATAGAAGATTTGGAAGTCGCATTGGGCATAATGAGAGAAGATTTGCATTTAACCACAGACAGAAAGGGAGTTGTCGCAGGTGCAATGCTGGTAAAGGACACATTTGCAGGCGAAGAAACAACAATTGACTGTGCAAAGCAGGGAAGAAGCGGATGGATGATCCCTAGCGACGTTGACAACGGCATGGAATTCAAGAAAGTTGATGCTGATTTTGTTTTGTGCGTTGAAAAGGATGCCCTCTGGCAACGTCTCAATGAAGACCAGTTCTGGAAGAAAAATAACTGCATACTCGTAACGCCTAAAGGCCAGTCCTCAAGAGGCACCAGAAGGCTGCTGAGAAAACTGGCAGATGAAGGGCTGCCGGTATATTGCCTTATGGATTGCGATGCATGGGGGTGGTATATTTACTGGACAATCAAGACAGGCAGTATGAACCTCGCCTATCTGGGCAGGGATTTTGCAGTGCCCGAGGCCCGATTTCTCGGAGTTACGATGGGCGACCTGAAAAAATTCGATTTCCTCCAGAAACTCACCATAAATGCAAAGGATGTTGACATAAAGCGCGCCGAGGAAATGCGCGGTTATTCCTGGATTAACAAGCACAAGGAATGGGTAGTGGAGCTTGACGAAGTCATAAGGAGCAGGAAAAAGCTCGAGCAGGATGCTTTGCAGGGGCAGAGACTTACGTTCGTAGGCGAATATGTCATGCAGAAAATAAACAACAAGGACTGGCTTCCTTAGCTTCTCTCATGTTTTCTGAGCGCACTTATGCACTACATCGCTATTCTCAGGTCTTCTCATAGGTCGTGGAATTCGGCAATTCCGTTGCCACGACAACCGCTTAGCTTCTCTCATGTTTTCTGAGCGCACTTCTGCCTTTCATCGCTTCGCTTAGGTTTTCCAAGAGCTCTTAGGAATACACTAGGTCAGTTTGCCACATAGACATATTATGGCGTAGCTATCGCAGCTCGCAGCTTACCAGTCTGAGGGCATTGTGCGTTGTCGCATTCACTGACAAGCTGCTGGTATTTTGCCAGGATAGCCGCGCCATAATCCCGTATGTGGGTATCGTAACCCGGATAGGGAGACGCACTGCTATGCGGAATCTTGCAACTGGCCATGTAGTTTATGAAATCGTCATTATTGAAACATGTCCCACATACAGGCTCCCCAGTACGCCCGCAATGGCCCGCGGTGAGTTGTAGCGAAAAGTCAGCACGGTGGCTTCCTGAAAATACCCAATCAACAGCATCCTCTCCGCCGTAATAAAGGTGCAGTGCATAGTAATGCGCAATAATGCTGTCCTGGCTCCTTGCAAGCTCAGCAGTATCAGGATCAGTACTGGCTGTATCCTCGAGATTATAATCACCACTCTGCCCCGCTGCACGAACTCCGCTGATAAATTCCATGCCCGCAGCTATATCAACACCCAGTTCGGCAGTAACCATACAAACATAATGAACGTCATTTGAAAAGTCGATGTCAGCGCTTGATGAAACCAACGCCGTATCAGGCAAGCAGTTGGTAGTGATAGTTGAATCACATGCTGGCAACCTAGACAGATCAGAAACGCACTTGCTTGTTGCAGCAGAGCTGAATTCAGAAATACTGAGCCCGTTTCTGTAGTCAGGCCT
>CAZBWC010000034.1:0-9790 GCA_964495395.1 Microcaldota archaeon | reverse complement strand
TCTGCTTTGTCTTCCGGCAAGTGATATCCTTTGATTTCATTTATTACACGCACGATCCATTCTGCAATAAGCTCCATTTCTTTTTCCTTTAAGCCTCTGGTAGTCACGGCAGGAGTCCCAAGCCTCACACCGCTAGGGTAAAAGGGCGATGACGGATCATCCGGTATAGTATTCTTGTTCAGCGTGATGTTAGCAAGATCGAGCGCCTCCTGGAGGAAAACCCCTTTCCCCTTACCATGGGGAGTCAGGTCTATGAGTATCATGTGGTTATCAGTGCCGTTGGTGACAAGTTTTACTCCTCTTTTCATGAGCTCCGCTGCAAGCGCCTTTGAATTCCTGACAATCTGCTTTGCGTAGTCTTTGAATTCAGGCCTCATCGCCTCCCCAAGCGCTACCGCTATTGCAGCAGTCTGGTGATCATGCGGCCCACCCTGGAGCCCCGGAAACACGGCACGGTCTATTTTTTTTGCAAGCTCAGGATCTTTTTCCAACCCTTTCTTCGTAACCATTACCATGCCGCCCCTGGGACCTCTGAGAGTTTTGTGAGTTGTCGTGGTTATGATGTGCGCATATGGAACAGGACTTTTGTGCGCATTGCCAATGATTAAACCGGATATGTGCGCAATGTCTGTTGCAAAATATGCACCCACTTCATCTGCAATCTCTCCGAGTTCCTTGAATGGGAATTCCCTGACGTATGCAGTTGCACCGCACCAAATGAGCTTGGGCTTGTTTTCCAATGCAAGCCTCCTTATTTCATCAATATCCAAATAGCCATCTGATTTTACATGGTATGGTATGCTGTTGTAGAATGAACCTGAGAAATTGACTTTCCAGCCGTGTGTCAAATGCCCACCATCTGGGAGGTTGTGGCCCATTACCGCATCGCCAGGGTTGCAAACTGCAAAATAAACCGCCATATTCGCAGGGCTCCCGGAAAGCACCTGAACATTAACGTGCTCTACACCAAAGGCCTTCTTTGCACGCTCTATTGCAAGAGATTCTATCTCGTCTGCGTGCTGGTTTCCGCCGTAATATCTCTTCCCGGGATAGCCTTCAGAATATTTATTAGTGAATACTGAGCCAAGAGCTTGCAGTACTGCCATGCTTACAACATTTTCTGAAGGTATAAGTTCAAGCCCCTCGCTCATGCGCCTGATTTCGCGCCCTATAATCGCAGAGGCTTCCGGATCGGTTTTCTTAACTGGATCATTGAAAAAATCTACCATTTCGACACCCCAGAAGTTATGGATTTGGTGCTACTTGGTTAGGCTAAGCACCAGAGCTCAATAAATAAATCCTCACTTCGGATGTCATTACACAAATAATAATTAAATATGTTGCTAATAGAAATAATCTCTCAGGCCTTTCTCAGAACACTGAGTAATTTCGCAGCTTCTCAGTCATGTTCCGTGTAGTCGTGGATTTCTGCCATTCTTAAGCAACGACATTCGGCACGGGATGAACTGAGGGATTGATTTTTAAGTGCTTAGCTGATTAGTCTATTTGTGCATGCAGAAGAATTTGAAGGCGATTTAAAAAGAGGGCCGTGCCCAGTATGCGATATGGAGATGAACCTCATGAGGGGCAGCATGCATGCGAGATGCAAAAAATGCGGCTTCAAGGATTCGTGTTGTTATTGAAACCTTTTAAAAAAGGTTTCATCCAAAATCGTTTATTTAATAGATGACGAGTTTTGATGAAACTTTTCTAAAGTTTCAAGCCGAGATGGCGGAACCCGGTTAACGCGTATGCCTGGAAGAATTTTTTTAGTAAAAAAATTCACTAAAAACACGGTTGCTAAAAAGCATTATCCAGTCAGCATATCCCTTCACAGGGTTGCAAGTTCAAGAAGCTTTTGGGAAAAGCTTCACCAAAACGAGCTGTCCAAATGCTTGAATAAATCTTGCTCTCGGCGTTTTTCTTTTTAAAAAAAAGTGAGAATGTTTTTATGGAGACAATAATCAACGTTCATTATTCCGGCGAAATCAGCCTAAAGGGAGGCAACAGAAGCAGGTTTGAGAACATACTAATTGAGAACATCAGGACAGCGATAAGAGGAACAGAAGAAACAGGCATAAGCAAAAAAGATGGCAGGATACTTATAAAAACCGGAAAAACACCTGAGAACACACAGAAAATTCTTGATGCACTCAGGCTTATGCCAGGAATAGAATGGTTCAGGCTCGCATATGTTACAAAACCGGACATTAGAGAGATAGAAGCAGTTGTACGGGAATTGGCAGCGGGCATTCCAAAAAAAACCATAAAAGTAGAAGCCCGTAGAAGCGATAAAAAATTCCATTTGACATCGCTTGAAATAAACAGGGCCATAGGCACAGTACTGGACGAGCTAGGGTTTGAGATTGACTTAAGCGAACCTGAAATCAGAATACAGATAGAGATAATGGATGGTATTTGCCTGATAACCCCTGAAAAGATAAGAGGCATAGGCGGCCTGCCCATCGGAAGCGCAGGCAAGGTCCTTGTACTTCTTTCGGGAGGCATTGACTCCCCTGTGGCATCATGGCTTATGATGAAGCGCGGCTGCGAAGTCGATTATTTGCATGTACATTCCTATCCTGACAAGGCTCAGTTTGGGGATTCTAAAATCCCGAAACTGGCAAGAAGTATAAATATGCATTACCCCAAGAAGGCGAAAATTTACTCCATACCCTATGGCGAGTTCTACAAGAAGACCATGAATATGGATAACAAATACGAGCTGGTGTTGTTCAGAAGATTCATAATAAGGCTCGCAAGCATGATTGCAAAACAACACAGGTACAGTGCAGTAATAACCGGCGATAGCTTAGGCCAGGTGGCATCGCAGACGCTTGAGAACATGGGCATAACCACTGCTGCTGCATCAGTACCGATATACAGGCCACTTATAACCTATAACAAGCAGGAGATAATAGACGTTGCAAGAGTTATAGGCACGTATGAGCTTTCTGTTGAAAGTTACAAAGATTGCTGCTCGCTTGTTGCGGCCAAGCATCCAGCTACAAGAGCAAATCCGACCATTATTGATGCCCTGGAAAAGGAGCATGAACTGGTGGAACTAGCAGCTGAAATGTTTGGAAAAGTAGATGTTACGGAACTTTAATTCCGAACCGCGGAGGGGGAGA
The DNA here is from genome assembly GCA_964495395.1 of Microcaldota archaeon. Classification (GTDB taxonomy): domain Archaea; phylum Micrarchaeota; class Micrarchaeia; order Anstonellales; family Bilamarchaeaceae; genus DATDYG01. Next base: position 6,659 of record CAZBWC010000034.1, on the reverse strand, counting down.
ACGTACTGCCAATCTTTAGGTACCGGGGAGCTTTCTTATGGGGGTGTCAGGAATCCCAGGGAAACTAGAGGGGCGTTCCCCTCTGGTTGGCCTTTAGGCCTTAGAAAAATCAGAAAGCATTGCTTGCATGCGCTCAGTGCGTATTGCAATGCCACGATGAGCATCGCTTAATTCAGCTCCAGATAATACAGCATGGCCTATTCCAAGAAAAACTCCTGATTCGGAATATAATTTCACAGGCTCGTCTTTTGCCAAATCCTGCGGGAATTCCTTTATCGCAGGAACCATAACCTGTGCCCCCTGAAGCACCGACCTTATGGCAGTCTGCTTAAGCACTACCTTTCTAAAGCTGATTAAGCTGTCAGTCTGCCGTAGCATCGGCATAAGAAGCGAATTATCATTCTTGTTTTTCCACAACCATACTGCATCAATAAGCTCGCTTAGAGTAACAGTGTCCTTCTCATTTATATCGCCTACTGCTATGCGCCTGAGCTCCTCCATTCGCGCACCGCCGCATTGCTTACCAATGTCCTCACAGAGCGTGCGTATGTAAGTGCCTGCATCAACTTCTGTTTCGAAAAGGCCGAAGCGCCCCTCAAACTCCAGAAGCTTTAGGGAATAAATTGTCCTTTTGCGCGGCACTTTTCTGACAGCGCTTATTTTTGGAGGTGTTTGTGTTAACTTACCGGTGAATTTTTTGAAAAGCTCTTCCACCTGCATGCGCGTTAGCAAATTCCTGAATTTGATTATTCCTACATAGGTTTTTCTCTTTGAAGCAACATATTGCAAAAGCTTTGTTGACCTGCCCAGGGCAATTGGTAGCACACCGCTAACATTGGGATCAAGAGTTCCTGCATGGCCTGTTTTGGTTATGCCTAGCAGCTTTTTCACATAAGAGGTTATCTCATGGCTTATATGGCCGCACGGCTTGTTGAGTAGGATTATGCTGTCATCAAAAAAATTTTGGGCAGCAACCATAAAAAATCAGAATTTGGCAAGAAGCCCTTCAAGCTGCTTTACTGCAACATCCAGCTTGTTGTCATGATTATAGATTACCATTGCAGGCGCACTTGTAAATGCAGAATACGCAGCGAGATAAGCATTGTTTATTGCGGTATGCAGACTAACGTCATCGCTATCGCGCTTTCTTGACGGGTCAGCCTGCCGCCTTCTTATGATTTCTTCATCGCTAGCGGTAAGGAGCACAAGCGCATCCACCTTAAGGCTCTTAAGAAATTCGAATGGCAGGCCAGGATAGTAACCCGACGGCGTTGAGATGGAGCAGTGTGTGTCAAGTATGATTTTTCCTTTTTCCTTTGAAAGGCGCTCTGCAACAAGTTTTTGCACCTGCTTCTGCTTCGCTATAGGCAGAGTGCGCATTTCGTCGCGGCTCTTTATGCCGAATTTCTCTGTCTCGATTTCAAACATGAGATTGCCGTAGTTGCGCACCGAGTAAGCAGTGTTCAGCTTATCCAGAACAGAGGTTTTACCCGCACCCGGAACTCCCATCAGGATTATCATGTTGCATACCCGCCTTTATTTGCTTTTTTGCACAGGCTCGAGATGCTTTATGGAGTATTTTCTCTCCTTGCCGCCTTTTCCCTGTACATTAACAAACCCGTGCTGCAAAACCTTGGTTATTGTGACTTGCTCGCCCGCTCTTCTTCCTGCTTTTACTACGCATACTAAATCCTTTTCAATTCCAGCCATAAGATCACGTCTTTTTCACTTTTTTGATTGCTTAATAATGTCGGCAATGATTTTTATCATTTCCGAAGGACTGAATTTCGAGCTGTTAAAGCATAAATCGAACTCGTCAAGCTGCATGATGTCGATGCCATAAAGCTTCATGTACCGTTCCTTATTCTGCGAATCACGCATTTTAACGTGCTCCGTAGCTTTAGCAGCAGGCATCCCATCGCGCTTTGCTATTCTTGAGGCGCGCACCTTGAGCGGTGCAAAAAGATAAATGCGCAAATCGGATTTCAGCATCCATGGCGAAAGCCAGCTCGTGGCAACGCAGGAGCCTTTTGAAGCTTCTTCTTTCAAAAGAGCATCAAATTCCCTGTCTATTTCCGGATTTTTTGCCGCCCGTTCCTGAAATTCCATAAGGCTGACGCCAGCGCGTGCAGCCAAATCCTTGAATGTAGGGCAGACATGCCTTATGGAGAGCTGCTTTGCAAGCTCCTTGCCTAATGTATCTTTACCGCTTCCAGTAAGGCCGGATACTGTTATTATCATTTAACATCGCCTTTATCATCGCCTGGTTGGAGAGCATTTGATGCCTTTGGCGACTCTCCCTTTTTGGACTGTAATCTGGTATACGCATTGAAAAGCAGAGAGATGGCCACGCCGCTTATCATGGCAATAAGTATGAACCACCAGTATGGCTCGTAGATGGCTCGAACATTAAGGACAGGAATGGCAGCAGGAAGGTAAACAAAGAATGATGTGGCAGAATCCAAGGAAACCTCAACTTGGGAGGCATCCTTGGAAGTTGCATAGAGTGAGATTTTATTTTCGGCATCAGGGCCTTCAACTTTAAGCGAAATATCTTTTCCAAAGGATTTTGGAACGTAATCTTCAGGCATAGGGGCATTCCCATTGGAAAATGCCGTAAAGTTCTGCCCCGTTACAGCGCCATCATCATAGCGCATGGCATTAAGCAGCCAGAGACCTTTGGACTGGCCTGAAAGATTGAAGCATGCTGAGAAGGTGCCATCATTCGCAGCGAGGTCGCATGCGTTACCATCATCCAGAAGCTCAAGTGTAATGTCATCCTGAACTGTAGGATCCAGATGAGTGACAGTCCAGTTAAAGCCAAAGAAAATGATTATGATTCCGAACATGACCTTGAGCTGGGCCATCATTATCTTGTTCATTTTGGGAAAAAGGTCCATCTGCTTTTTCATCAACGCATCAGCTGCGAATTGGTCTTTGCGCTCCTGCGCTTTCTTAAGCTGGTCGTTAAGCTCCTTGGATTCGGTTTGAAGAGACTTCATTGCCTCGCGGTCAGTGAACTTAAGCTGTATAACGCGCACTATTGCGGAATAAATGACTGCCAGTAAGGCAACTAGCAAAACATAATCTTCAAAAGCCATAATTGGTATTCCCTAGCTAGAATTAAAAAGATTCACTTGGGAAAAGATTTGAAAGATTTGATTTTTATGGGAATTCTGGGAAAAGTAATGCCAGTAACATCCGGACTGGTTTCTGTAGGGGGCATAGTGGTAAGCATAATAATATTCTTGGTATTGGCAGGTGCGCTTGACCAGGCTGAAACTATGGCAGGGGCAAATATAGATAATGTTGCGGCCATGGTATCTGAAGTCGAAGATGCAATACAAACAGCAGAAAACCAGGTACAGGACATCGACAACAGCATTACTGAGATTGACGAATCAATAACTTCCCTATCAAGTGGAATAAGGGGCACTGGTGAAGCGATCAGCGGATTAGGGGCTTTAGACATCATAGGGCTAACTGAGCTAAGGGCAACAGGGGATGAACTTATTGCCAGCAGCCAGAATCTTGCTGAATTTTCAGATAGCCTCGACAGCAATAAGCAGAACCTTGCTGAATTCAAAGGCCAACTGGCAGAAACAAGGGAAACTGTAGCCTCACTTAAAGCAGGGCTTGAAAACAGCAAAAAAACAATTAGCAGCATGATTGGCAGCTTGAAGTTAGCTGTCGGTCTGATAAGCCTTGCGTTTATACTGCTTTTCACAGCAGCTATATTGAACGGGATGTCGGCGATGGTAAAGGAATAAAAAGAATAAGCAGACAGAAAAGGAAATTAAGAAAGTGAAAGTACTTTAGGGTGCGCATCATCTCTTACTAGTTTCGATTCCTGTATTTGTCCCCGTATTTCTTTCCAGACTTTCTAAAGATAAAGTAGAGCGCTCCGCCAGCTATGACAACGGCTGGAATTGCCAACAGCGCAAGAAGTCTGAAATCGAATCCTCCAGGTTGCTCTTCTTGAGCAGAAGGCTTAGTTTCAGATAGCTTGGCTGCGAGGCTTTCCGCAAGTTCTGTAGCAGGAGAAGTGTTATCAACCGAAGGCTCCAGAGATGCCTCTTCCAGCCTAATACCATCTTCTGTATTTGGCTCAGTTTCAAACTCAGGCGCGGCTATGCCAGGCTGGCTGTTGCCATTGCCTGAAGAAGCAGGCCTCGGATTTGCCGGACTGCCGCCACCGCTTGAAGATCGGCCGGCACCTGAAGAGCTTGATGAGGAACTGTCTGATGGCGAATCGCCACCTGAATCAGAGCCCTGATCATTGTTGTCATCGTCACCACCATCTGAATCAGATGAGGTTTGGGAAGATAAATTACCAAATCCAACTGCACCAAAGATGCTGAAGTTAGTGAGCGGACCGTATGCAACGACATCAGCAGATGAGTTTCTGTAGGTGGCACCTATTTCAAGCCATCCGCTTTCGGTCCATTTGGCTATCGAGATGTTGTCTTCAGGTATGTTGTTCGGAAGAAGGCTCGCGTTGTAGGACATTCTGAGGCTTTCCAACCTGCCGTTTCCCAGATTGGATATTGAAACCATGTCTGACACGAGCTTGCATGTCTGGTTTGCATTGTAGCATTTGGTATAGTTTATTGAAGCCGAGGTGGCCGCATCAACAGTATTAACGCTCAGGTTGTAGAGGCCGTTGAATGAGAAATCAAAATCGCCCACCTGAAGAGGCACATCAACCATAGAAGTCAGGTTGCTTGTGCCTGAAGCTGAAAGTATTAACGAGCCTTCTGGCAGCGACAAAACATAATTTGTAGAGGTAAACAACGCATTGGAATTGTTGAAATAATACTGGGAATTCGAATTATTGGATGCCATATTGCCACTCAGATTGTGGCCATTTGTCGAATTGAAATAGAATCCGTAAACGTTGTCGTTTGCAGTGTTATCAGTAAATGTGTGGAAGCTGTTGGATGATTTTGATACATAAAAACCGATGCTATTTCCGGACGCAGTGTTATTGGTCAGGTTAGCATAATAGGCATTTACACTGAAGTTGAATCCCACCCCGCTATTATTATAAGCCTGGTTTGACAGCAGCGTAACAAGCGACACCCCGTAACCGACAAATATGCCATCCACATTATCATAAAGCATATTGCCTGATAGAATGTCGAACCTGCCTGACTCCCATATTCCCGTAGAGGTGTTGTAAACAGTATTTGAAGTAATGTTGCTATGGTAGCCATGCAGAAAGATACCGTAGGAAGTGTCGTATATAACGTTTGAGATAACCGAATTATATACAGAACCGCTATCCGCGATCTCAATACCATAATTGAGATTACCATACACAATATTGGATAGGATAGTATTGTAGGAGCCTCCTATGCTGAAGCCGGTTTCTTGATGGCCGTAGACAGTGTTGGATACAAAATCATTGTAATCGCTGCCAGTTGAGACAAAACCGTTACCTTCATTATCGTAAACGGTATTGTTCGTGAACGTGTTATGGTCAGCAGAAGATAGGTATACGCCATATAGCCGGTTGCCATAAATAACGTTGTCATAAAAGTTATTGTATTCCGAACCAGAATAGACATAAAGGCCAAGGTTTTCGCTGTTTGCAACAGTATTAGAGTATATGGAGTTGTTTCTTGACTGATACATGATTGCAATGCCTAGTTCCGGGTTGTCTGACGCATTATTACCATATATACGGTTGTTCTGGCTTCTTGACAATGCAAGTGAAATCTGGTCATTGCCAGTAGCAGTGTTGGAGTAAATGTCATTGTTACTGCCGTTTTCTAGCCACAGGCCATACAACCCATCCGACATTGAGTTGTAGGAGATGCTACTATCCCTAACGTCTGTCAGGACGATTGCATTGTCAAACGTTGATATTTCACAGGAGCTTATGGATATGTTGTCAACTGAGATTGCTGAAATGGCCGTATTAGGCACATCATAATCGTAATAGGACGGATAATTGCCGGTTATCGAATGATCATCACAATCCAGATCAACGTTATCGGAAGCAATTTGGATGCAGGTTCCGGTACTTGAAAGGTCGGTGGTTAAGGTATAATTACCGGGCAGATAAAGAGTACCGCATGAATCAATGGATATATCCACTGTTTCAGGAAATAAAGATGATGAGAAGACTACAGCACCATATATGCTAGAACCGGACAACGGCTCTAGCGAAACGACATTTGCAGAACTGTCCTGTGAGCTCGTGCCAAGCGCTTCCCAGCCTTCTGGAGCCCATTGCGCAACCTCGACATCTGATTCAGTGACTTCTGATGGCAAAAGGTTCTCATCATAGGCAACGGCAACCATGTATGAATCCAGCTCATCGCCATTATCTATTGCCAGCAGGCTTGAAAGCAGCCTGCAGCTCTGGGAATCGTCAGCACAATCGGTAGGAGCCGTAGATTTTGAAAACGGATTGCTGATAATGCTTATGTTTAACGCTTCTGTTATTTCAGTAAAGTTAGCTGAGAGCACATTAGAAACCAGGGTTGAAAATGATGAATCTGAAGCTGAGATGGTGCTCGTACCGGAGATAGTTATGAGCGAGGAATCATCTGGAACTTCGGTGGCCTGGTTTGTACCAGTGAATGTGGCGTTGCTTGAAACGAAAGAATACTGGGACAACCTGTGGCCATATGCATTGTTGCCGTAAAGGG
>CAZBWC010000033.1:0-9925 GCA_964495395.1 Microcaldota archaeon | reverse complement strand
GCATAAAGAGCAACATATCTGAAAGCAAGATAGTCCTTACAATGAGGCCGGACGGCCTTGGAAAGGTAGAATGGGCAGAATCCAAGAGCGTTGAAAAAAAGCCTGCAAAGCCAAAGAAAAAAGAGGAAGACAAAAAGTAGAATAGAATGGTGAAAAGATGAAAGCATGCAAGGCCTGCAGATATGTATCTGAAACCGAAAAAATATGCCCAAAATGCCAGGGCGAGCTCTCTGAGAAATTTTCAGGAATTGTCATAATGCTCGACCCAGACAGGTCAGAAATCGCCAAGCTCACGGGCATAAACACAGTAGGCAATTACGCAGTAAAAGTCAAATAAGCCGATAATCCAGGGCAGTTACGCTCATGAGAGGGTATGTGACTTTCGTTTTAGCAGCAAGCGCATTGGTTATTTTTATCTACTTAGCTAATTTTCAGCCAAACAGTGTTGGCACAACACCACTTATTATAGAGAGAGCTTATCAGCAAGAGAGTAATGCCAAGGAGCTGTTGATGAATGCTGTGGAAGTCGGTGCAGCAGAAGGCTTGCGCGCATATGCAGTTGAAATGACTGCAACAGGAAAATTCGACAGTAAACTGGCCAGCGAAATAGTGAAGGAAGCAATATATCGGAAATTACTTCTAGTAGCTGGCGAGGAATTTGAGGGAGAAATAGTAGTTTGGTGTGGCCCTGTTAACGAAGCGATATTACGCACGACTCTTAAGGAAATGGAACAGGGTACTGATAACCCTTGCGATGCATGTGTACCGCTTACAGAGTGCAGGGATTACGTACAGGTAGAAGTGATGCTCGATACTAATGGACTTAGGGCAGATGTGGGTTTGGGAGCACGAGGGGGCTGGGCAGATGAAAAGGCCGTAGGCATCAGCAGCATAAGCAGCTACGGAAATGCTGTGCAGGTTGGCTCAATAAGCTATATCCCAGCATCTGAGAAGAAAACAGTGTGGTTGTATGAAGGCACAGCTTAGCATGGAATTTCTTCTTGACGTGGTAATTGTGATGTTTGCGATAGGCATTATGGCAACAGCATTGCACATTGTGCAAGATAAGGTGCAAAAACAGCAGGACTATTATGAGATTCTCTTGGATGTCGAAGAATATGCACGCTCGCTCGATGCTTTAGCCAGCAGTTTTAGTTACGGGTATCTTAGCATGGACGCAGTCTATAAGGTCGACAGTGGCAGGGTAATCGGAAAATATGGCGATGAGGTCATTTTAGCAGGTACTTTGTATGGCACTGAAACAGGAAAACAGAAGGCATAGGGGATTTCTGGCAATGGAAAGCCTGGTTGTACTGCTTATAATGGCAGTCACCATCGCATATACAATATACGTAATTAGCAGTGTTACGGCCTACAACAAACAGCATATTGAAAGGCAACAGATTTTCAACAAGCTCGTAAGTATAGCAGATTATGTTGTGAAAGAAGGTGCTGCTGCTGAAAGCAACGATGCGATTTATCCTAATCTCATAGATGAGCAAAAGCTTAACGGCCTAGATATCATGGACATCGCAACGCGTATGGGAATCAGTAAATTGAAAATAGGCTGGCAAGCTGGAAACGGCACATGCATATATAGGCTAGTCCTCGACAGCAGGATGGAGATCAGAAAGCTCTATGTGTGCGGAAGTATGGAGGCGGCATGATGAAATCATTCGAGGCATTGCTGAGCCTGTTGGCGGTGGTTTCTTTTTCGCTTATGGTGCTCCAACAACACGCCGAACTTGATGATGCCCTTTACAAATACCAGCTTGCGAACGATGTTTGGCGGATATGGTATTTGAAAGGCCATCTGGCGACGTTTGACAAGCATGGCATGAATTCAGATGCTGAAAAAATCACCGAGCTTACTGGTAATTGCATCTACCTTGAAGAAGAGGATGTTGCATCCTGCATTGGCAAGGAGAAAATAAGCACTGTACATAAGAAAGCGTGGGTTGAAGACAGGATAGAGAATATTACGCTTGTTATTTCCAGAGAAGGTTACGACTAAGCATTTGCCAAATTTGCCAAAAATGATTAGGGTTTAATTATATTTGCACCCATGGATTAGCAGGTGGTTTTGTGATTGAGGTTTCCAAAAAAAGCGAGCTTGTGAGCTATCCGATAAGAGACATCGTACAGGAAGCAAAAACCCTTGAGAAGCAGGGCAGGGACATGATTTATTTGAACATAGGCGACCCAGGGCCATTTGGCTTCAGGCCCCCACAGCACATACTTGACGCAGCAATAGAAGCGCTAAACCAGAATTATAGCGGCTACGCACCTAGCGAAGGCGATCCTGATTTGAGGAACGCTATTGCAGGCTATGAGGGCGTAAACCAGAACGACGTATTCGTAGTAAGTGGTCTGAGTGAGGGGGTTGACTTTTTGTTCCAGGCACTTGTTGACCCAGGTAGGAACATAATACTGCCATCACCTACTTATCCGCTTTACCTTACGAAGCAGCGCATCAGCTTTGGAAGTGAAATATTCTACAAATGCCACGAAGACAGCTGGGAGCCTGACATTGACGACATGCGCAAGCGCATAAACAAATACACCAAGGCGATTCTGGTGATAAACCCGAACAACCCTACTGGTGCAGTGTACTCAAGAAAAACGCTGCAAAGCATCGTAGATGTTGCAGGAGAACATAAATTGCCGATAATAAGCGATGATGCATATGAGCTGTTGGTTTTTGACGGTGAAAAGGCCAATTTGCGCGAGATTCATAAGGACGTGCCACTTGTTTCAGGAAGCAGCCTGAGCAAGAATTACATTTATCCAGGCGCACGTGTCGGTTATCTTGCATTCCATGGAGATGGATGGGATGCAACAAAGGATGCAATACAGAGATTATGCAATCAACGCCTCAGCGTGAACTGGGAAATGCAGCGTGCAGGGATAGCTGCGATAAACGGACCAAAAGGCCACATAGACGGATTCAACATGGAACTGAAAAAGCGCAGGGACTTGCTGAAAAAGCGCGTTGATGAGATTGATGGTTTGAGCATGGTTGCGCCAAAGGGTGCGTTCTATGCATTCGTAAAAGTCGAGCCTGAATATGGCAAGCGCTGGAAGAATGACTGGGCATATGTGAGGGCATTGTTAAAGGAAGGGGTTGTTGTTGTGCCAGGTTCAGGGTTCAGCTCACTGCTCGAGGATATTTACTTTAGGATAGTCTTCCTTCCGCAACTTGATGTTCTGGGCAATGCACTTGACAGAATTGAGAAGTTTATGAGCAAAAACTAGGCAGGTTTATTAGCCAAGAAATTAACTGCCCGGCCTACCCAGACGTTGAGGGCAACCGCCTGGCCATACGCCTTTTCAACAGATGATTTGATCGACGAGAGTGCAAAAACACATGCAGCTGAAAGGCCCAGCATAAGCCATGACGGGGAATTTACAACTGAATAGATGACGGCACCAAGAGACAATAACAAGGATGCGCCCTTTATTGCTGATGCTTTGGCCAGATCGGATTTTGCTTCTGTTTCGATTCGATTTAGCTCGCTAGTAAGCCTGCGTTTTTGCTCCGGACTCAAGTCAGAAATTGCGGCAACCAGGCCATGCTCGCTCTTGGCGACATCTGCAGATGCACGAGAATAGGCTTGTTCATCTCTTATTGGAATCATGGTTCTCTGTGCCAAAGACTCGCCATAAGCGGTTATTCTTATTTGAAGAAAGGTGCTGTCAGTAAGCACAATGCAGGGTAGCCTTGAAACCCTGCGCAAATGTGCAGGATGGAACTGGTTATGCCTAAGTGTACTCATATGTGATAATTTGTGCACTATATTTTATAAAGTTTGAGCTCTGTAAAAGCCCCACTTCAGGTCGCCTGCCGCACTAGTCTTTTGCATTTCTTTCAGACGTGCTTACCGCGAGCCTGGCAGCGAAAGCCTCCAAAGGCAATTATGAGGCGGACAGCTCTATACAACCAAAGTTTGCATCGGGATTAGTGCTTATCCGCGGCCTTGGCAACGTTGTAAAGAAGCATCGCAACAGTCATTAAGCCAACTCCGCCAGGAACAGGGGAACAGTGTGCCTTTTTTATGACTCTGACAAAGTCAACATCACCGACCAGTTTTTTCTTGCCATCAACTTCGACATGGTTAGTGCCAACATCTATCACGTAAGCGCCTTCCTTCACCATCTCAGCAGTAATCAGATTCGGCTTGCCAACTGCAACAACAAGCACATCTGCTTTTTTAGTGTATTCTGCCAGATTAGCCGTTCTGCTGTGGCAGATAGTCACAGTAGCATCAGCATTCAGCAACATGGCAGCAACAGGCTTGCCAACTATGTTGCTGCGGCCAACTACAACAGCATGCTTTCCGGCAACAGGCACTTTGTAGTATTTGAGCATATACATTACTCCCGCAGGAGTGGCAGGAGCAAACATGCTTTCCTCATCTGTTTGGAGCAGTATTTTGCCGACATTGACTGGATGGAAGCCATCAACATCCTTTTCAGCAGAAACTGCATGAAGCACTTTATTGGTGTCAATATGCTTTGGCAACGGAGCCTGAACAATGAACCCATGAATTGAATGGTCGTTGTTGAGTTTTTTGATCAGATCCAAGAGCTCTTTTTCAGAAACATTTTCAGGCAGGCGAATAAGCTCGGAGTCGATGCCAAGCTTTGCAGCAGTCTCCTGCTTTTTCCTTACATAAACTTCAGAAGGCCCAAAACTGCCTATAAGTACAATGGCAAGCTTAGGCCTGGATTTGGATTTTGACAGCCTGAGTTTTATCTCGGAATATAGCTTCTCAGAGCATTCTTTTCCTGATAAAGTTTTGTACATAACTGGATTTCTTGCCAAAGCCTAATAAAGGGTATACGGAAACAAAAGGAGATGGCTCACGAGAAGCTATTCGCCGTCTTTTGTGATTGGTAATGGAGTAGGTGAAACAACCTGTTCCAAAACCCAGCGCATGTGCGATAAGAGTTTGCTGAATGCCCTGACTGCATAGGAATGAGGCGGTAAAACATCTTTCCTTGGCTCAAATGGCTTGCATAAAGGATTGCCAAATTCTGGGATATCCCTGTAGAGTTGTCCATCAGAAATAATATCACCATTTGAAGTAGGGTATCTAAGAACAATATAGCAACCGTCAGGATTTCCGTCAAGATTATCATCTTTAAGAACTAACGTACGCCTCGTACCATCCGGTTTGGTGCTTATAGTAAAATTAAAGACCAGTTGATCAGAATCAGTAACCTCTTCAGCACCAGCAGGATGCCAGAGTATCGCAGAGTATTTCTTACCCCCAAATTCGACATCAATTCGAAATGGCCAAGTCTCTCCAGGCAGTGCACCAGCAGTAGGTGCAGCATTTTTGGCAATTATATCAGCAATTGCATGTGCATGTATACGGGCAATTTCACCGGGCGCCATAGATGCAAGAACCTCAGGAGTCGGATCAGCATGTGCAGATGCTGGAGCCAGTGAACCAGCCAGTAAGGGCAGTGCTGCCAAAAATCGAAATGCCTGGGTTTTGTTTGAACCGGATTGTCTAACTGTAGCAAGTCTTCTCATAAATCATTACCACTAGTATATATGTTTAGAAACATTTAAAAGCTTCTTTGAATTGTCGTACACACGCTTTTAATGCATTAACAGTTAGTATATGCTTATGTACCTGAACATCCACGATGTAAAGGATGGAAAGATAGTCGCAGCATGCGACAAGGAGCTTTTGGGCAAAAAACTTAGTGAAGGAGAGAAGGTGCTTGACCTGAAGAAACATCAGGGCTTTTACAAAGGTAAGGTTGCAACCGAAAAGCAACTCAGCGATGCACTCAGGGATTTCAGCTCCGCAAACCTGATTGGAAATAAAACGACGTCAATTGCCATAAAAGCAGGCATGGCAACCGAAAAAGCACTAGCATATATAAATAGTATACCGTATTTACAATTATACAGGCTTTAGGTGCACGTTATGAAAACCATAACAATTGTTGCGGATGACAGGATCGGGCTTTTGGCAGACATATCTTATATACTTGGAAAGGCCAAATTGAATATTGAATCGATAGGTGTCGAGGTAGTTGCTGGAAAGGCAGTGGTAAGCCTCGGTGTTCTGGATGCTGATAAGGCTAAGGATGTCCTGACCCAGAACAGTTATGATGTCAAAGAAGCCAATGTTATTGTTGTCAAGCTTACAGACGAACCAGGGCAGTTCAATACCATAACTTCCATGCTTGCGAAAGAGGGCGTAGATATAAGTAAGGTGCATATGCTCTCAAGAGACGGCAAAGTAACGGTTATAGGCCTCACTGTTGACAAGCAGAAAAAGGCTGAAAAGCTGCTCGAAAAATATCTGATTAGCGGCTGATGGCTAAACCAGAGCAGAATAAGGAATAACCGGCGCAGTCAGCTTTTGACTTCAATTTCAAACTCCTTTAGCCTGCGGTCTATAACTATAGGACCGTAGGTTTTCTCCAATTGTTCCCAGTCATTTTTCTTGGCCAGTGTAAGAATGGCTTCTATTTCCTGATAATGCGCATAGATAAAATCCCCAACAGCACGCGCATCAGACTCTTCCTGCACCATCTGCTGCAGCAATTCCTTTTGCTTTTCAAGCCTGCGCTCAAGCTTCATATAATCAGGAGACGGCGTATCATCTGAAAAATCAAGAACACATGCCTCAATAGCAGAACTCAGATTCGTATGTTCTTTGGCTTCAAGATGAGAAAACGCAGAAAGCCTTGCCAGCGCAAAGTCAACTGCTTTTCCATTTTCATAAAATACATATGGCACAGGGGACTTGGCAAGTGAGCCCAGCTCTGATTCAAGGCAACTGATCTCAGCATCAGTAAGAGTATGCCCAGGTTTTTTCTCTTCTATTTTACAGGCTGCAAGCGCGTGCTTCACATAACAAAGGCCGAATGGAAGCTTGTTCAGGCATGAAACGGCATAACGGGCAGAAAGGCACTCACGTAAGGCACTCACAGAGCTTGAGACAGGAAAAGCATATCGTACTCCGGGCTTAGTTGCCCTGTCCTTCCATGACTCGTTCCGATAGCAGGCAACAGTAATGCCATTATGCACCAGAATTGCATTGCCCTTTGAGAACATCTCAAAGACCAAAAGAAATTCGCCAATTGCAAAAACAATTATGCGGTCATTGTTGGACTGATAAATCGAAGTGATGATTTTATTGTCGAGTTCTTTGCGAAGCTTTTGCGAAAAATTTCCCAGCTCTTCTGGCTCCGGAAGGCTTTTGGCCATATGTATGTATTTGCCTAGATGAATGAGAAGGTCTTCGGTGCCGATTTTCACCCTAAGCATGTCACGGGCAATATCGTAAATCTTTGAAAATCGCTTACCTACCAGACATTGTAGCTCTTTGACAAGATAGGCATATTCGAATGTTTGCATGTCGTGCATGTTATCAGCTTCCCAGTTTCTTTGCAATTAGCTCAATAAATGCTGAAAGAACCTCTTTTGAAAATCCAGGCCTCACCCGAATTGCAGATGCCTTTGCATGGCCACCTCCGCTTTCTATGAAATTGGCCATCGGGCCCTTGAGCTCGTTTATAAGCTCATTGAGCTTTATACCCATTTCAGAAGTTGCCTGGTTTGCGCGCGCGACAATGGTACGCTCATTATAGCCAAGAACAATGGCCGGGGCCGGTGAAAGGTGCTCTATGACATAGGTCGTTATCTTGCTTTTGCTCGGAAACTCATGGCGGGCGAGAAGATCCGCGAGGTCGAGCGTATACACGTCTAGGCCACCGAAGGATTTAGGTTTCATGAAGCGCATGGCATCATCGCCTATTTGAGAAACTTTCTCCTGAACCTGCCCCAATATCGAATCGTAAAGCTCCTGTTTGGAAAGGACGTTCTTGTAGAAACGCAGGTTATTGCCATAGCCGCTGTGCATGGCCAGGTAATCAAGAACAAGTGCCTGGTCTTTGTGCTTTTGGCTGACCTCGAGTGCGGTGCTCTTGTCTGCAGCGCAGCTCACGTAGGCAAGTTCATCAATATTGGATACGCCAACATGGCGGGCTACTTCACATGCCAGATAGCCGGCAGGATAGCGGGATGCCTGCTCGTTGTTTAGGATTGACCAGGGATTCAGAATCTCATCAGCAAGCGAACGAACTTCCTCAGCAAGCGGGTGGTGATCGATTATGAAGATGCTTACCCCGGCAGCCTTAAGCAGCTTCAGCCCTTCGATGCTGTCAGAACCGCTGCCCAGATCCGCAAGTATGACCACTGGTTTGTGTTCATGATGGATTGATGCCAAATCCCGCAATGCCTCGCGCGCATTGTACAAAGCCGCATTTTGTTGCACTGTCTTGCACGAAAGAAAGCTCGATATTGCGAGAGCTGCGGAAATTCCGTCAGCATCGTGGTGGAATTTTACAAGAACGAACCTGCCTTCCTTCTGGATTTCAAGGAGTTTTTTAGCAACCCGCGCAATAATAGGTGAAAGCTGGGCAGTTACATCATCACTAACAAGAGTTTGCATATTAGTAGGTAGTGTAGGGATAAGCACTTAAAATCTATTTAATGAGATAGATACGGGATAGCCATGTTGAAAATCGCCATCAGCGGATTCGGAAGGATAGGCAAGAATTTTTTACGTGCGGCCTTTGACTCTGGAGCAGTAGGCAAGGAACTGGAGATAGTTGCAATAAATACGCGCAGCAGCGCCGACATGCACGCGCATTTGTTAAAGTATGATAGTGTTTACGGCAGATGGGATGGCAGCATCGAAGCGAAAAGCGGCCTGTTAGTAGTTAACGGCCATAAGATAAAATGGATACAGGAAACTGACCCTGAAAAGCTGCCTTGGAAAGAGCTCAAGGTCGATTGGGTTCTTGAAAGCAGCGGCGAGTTCAATACGCGTGAAGATGCTGAAAAGCATATTAGGGCAGGGGCAAAAAAAGTGCTCATAAGCGCACCTGCAAAAGGCGGAGTCGATGCAACAATTGTGCCAGGTGTAAATGATGATAAGTACAATAGCAAAATGTCTGTGATTTCGCTTGCTTCGTGCACTACGAACGGATTGGCAGTGCCTTTGAAAATTTTGCAGGATGAATTCGGAATTGAAAAAGGATTCTTGACAACGGTGCATGCTTATACCAATGACCAGAATATTGCTGATGCCAGCCACAGGGATTTGAGGCGCGCCCGTGCGGCAGCAGTTAACATAATACCAACAAGCACAGGTGCGGCCAAGAGCATAGGTGAAGTCATACCGGAGCTGAAGGGTAGTATGGATGGGATTGCACTCCGCGTGCCAGTGCCGTGCGGAAGCATTAACGACGTTGTCCTGCTGTTGAAAAAAGAAGCTACTGCTGAACAGGTTAATGCAGCATTGAAAAAGGCAAGTGAAGGCAGGCTTAAAGGCATACTAGGCTACACAACTGAGCCATTAGTTTCAAGTGATATTGTCCACATGAAAGAATCAGGCATTGTCGATTCAAGCCTTACAAAGGCAATAAGCAAGCTTGTGAAGCTCAACATCTGGTATGATAACGAATACGGCTATAGCTGCAGGCTGGTTGACTTTTTGAAAATGGCTGGAAAGAGGGCATAACATGAAAACTTTGACATTGTTTATTTTAGTTGGAATGGTTTTGTTGTTTGGATGCTTAACGCAGGAGCAAAGCAAAGAAATAGAGTATACCACTTATGAGAATGCGTACTTTTCCATTAATTATCCAGGTGACTGGAACACTGAGATCAATATGACCGAGGAAATATTTAAATTCAGTTCAAAAAGGGAAGATATAGACGATTATATTTTAGACGAATTTATGGTTGAAATAATGGGCTCAGACTATAGTTTTGAAGAGCTGGAACAAATCGAGAGAGATACGATGTATGAAGGGGAGAATATTGTAAAAAAAAAAATGACTACTTATAAGAACCTGGAGACATTGTTGATTGAAACGGAACGTCCAT
>CAZBWC010000032.1:7604-10140 GCA_964495395.1 Microcaldota archaeon | reverse complement strand
GCTCTTATCCGCTACGTAGGCAAGTGCCTGTGGGAGCAAAGTACTCCTTAAAAGGCTTATTGTACCGAAGAGGAGGACGAACCACGCTATATCGTTTGCCTGGCTGATTAACACAGCTCCTATGGCCATACCTAGTGCAGGAATTGCAAGAAATTTTCGCCTATTCATGGTCTTGTCTGAAACATGTGCTGTTATGAATGATGCTGCAATGGAGAATGCAGTTACAAGTGACAAGAAGCCCCCGAATTCGAGTGGGGTCTTCGCATAAAGGAGCAACACAGTGCTGAGCGTGGTATTGACCAGAAGGTTTGCCCCGAACCCTTCGAGGAAAACCAGCGTTCTGAGGCCTGTGATATTCTTTAGGCTGCTTACAGGGTCATAAGTATACGTTTTGTTTTCGAGCAGTCGCGCTGCCAAAACGAATGTTGCTATAAGCACGGCCATTGCCAGGGCGTACACCGCGTCATACCCATACTCCTGTGCAAGAACGCCTGCAAGAGCCGGCAACATCAGTGAGAGCACAGGGAATATGGCAAAATACATTGCCCCCAGCATTGCATTGTTGTTTTTCCTGAACTCATAATAGCTTATGTTAAAAGGTATCCAGAAGAAAAAAAGCGTAAGCCCCATAAGGAACCTGAAAGCATATGCTGCAACTAGCTCATGCGTGGTGTAGAGGATAAGCGTAGCAATAAACGTGAGTGTTATGCCTGCAAGCATGAATTTTTTGCTTTCAAGCTTCCTGAAAATGCAAATGGCTACAACTGATGGCCCGAAATAAACTGCTGCGGTGAGAAAAATATCGGGAATGCCCATTCCCATGCTGAAAAAATAAATCTCAAAAAGGCTGCCTCCTATGAGCATTGCTGCCAGCCATAAGGATTGGATGAGAATAAGTCTTTGGAACTGGCCATCAAGGTTAATGCTCGGGAGCATAAGTGCCTCTATACACTGTTACTGCTCCAAAATCAGACAAGAACGGCATTAACAACGCCATCCTGGCCTACCCTGTTGGTTATTTTTGCCTTTCCAAGTTTTGTTTCGACTATGGTGCCTTTTGTGATTATGTTCTGCCTGGTATATTCGGGGTTGTGGCTCTGGAGTACCTTGACCATCTCTGTTTTCTGGACTTTGCCATCCTTGACTACATTGATGTATCTTGCAGCCTTGAGCTTGGTTCTGCTGTTGCCGCCTCTGGTTCGTACCTGCTTCCTTCTTTCTTCGTCAGATACTTTTGTGGCAGCAAAAACTCCCCCTACATGTGCGAGCTTCTTGTCTCTGCCCTTGCCTCTCTCGGCTCCTGTACCCCTACTGACTTTCTTTGTAAATGGTTTATGATACTGTCTCATTAGTTATCACCACTAATTAGCATTAGCTGTTGTTTCTACGTAAGCCTATTAAATATATACAGACCTTTAAAAATCATGCAGGTTATGCGTCTTTCCTCAAAGCTTAGTGCAGATGCCCTCAAAAAGGCACTTGATGGCATGAATGCCCTTGCCCTAAACCCTATAGCAATAGCCAGCTTTGAATCGCTGGAGCTTGCTCATGCACTTGCTGAAAAGAGCTTCAGGGAAAAGCGCAACATCGCAAAACAGCTGAAATTCGAGATGCTCCTCTGGCTCTCTGCAAGCCGTAACATCGCTAACAGCATTGCTGCCTATGGCATTTTCGATCCAAATGATTTCCTGCTTGTGGTCCTGGACGGCAGAAAAGAAAGCCTGCTTGCAAAGCTTGATGCCCTGGCGAAGCCATTAAAGCTTCCGCAGCAGGCAGAATGGGGCGAACTAGAGCGGATCTCGCTGGGACGGTTGTCCTGAAGTGTCTATAAGTGATAAAAAATATATATTTAAAAATATGTTGTGGCTAATATACTAAATAGTGTTATTATGTCCTCACGTAAAACTCGCTTACCTCCAGGTGAATCCGGGAATGCTGGATTGCCACCTGCAGCTGTTCTGTTCAGGCGCGCAGGCGATAGGCTTGCATCAATGCAGCTTTCACAAGCTACTGAGCCTCTGCCGACTGAACCCATACCTGTGTCTGCCACGCCTGCAGTCAATCGTGACCTGGCTAAGCTCATAGCTGCTGTAAGGGCAGATAATTTGCCTGAAGCGAGGCGTTTAATTGAAACCTCTAATGTCGATATCAATGGCACTGATGTCTATGGCAAGACGCCTCTGATGCACGCAGCCAGCCTCGATCTCACTAAAATTATCGAATACTTGCTTGGCAAAGGGGCTGACGCAAATCTCAGAAGCACGTTAGGCCATACGGCATTGGATATTGCACGCATTCACGGATGTTACGAAAATGGTCCGACAATGCGGCTGCTCAAGAGGCACACTCGCGTTAACCCTGCCAGGAGTTAGATTATCCCCAGCTGCTTCCTAAGAACCTCTTTATCAATAGGCAAATCAATGCCTAAAACCTTGTGTATGAACTGGAATATTTCAACGACTTTTTCCTTGTCCTTGCTGACCATGTTGCCCATCTGTTTTATGTTCATCTCCTTGCCAATCAGCTCGTACAGCAT
>CAZBWC010000032.1:3703-7594 GCA_964495395.1 Microcaldota archaeon | reverse complement strand
GGCCTTGCCGTCCATACATTTTGTAAATGGTATAGCCGTCTTCTCCATATTTTTTCTTTATCTCAGTGCGGTTGAGGGGCTTGTACATTATTGCGCCCTGCTCGAACATGAAATCGAGCATTTCCTCTATCTCGTAAAGCGGCAGGTTCATCACTATTGCCAGGTCTATGGCGTCCTTGCTGCCATCCATATTGTCAAATAGTTTTCCTCCTTTGTTGCCGAGCCTGAGCATGAGCTTTGCTTTTACCTGCACTGATTTCACTATATCCATGCCTGCCTTCATAGGCACTTCAAGCTTGGCGAGCAGTTCGCCTTCTGCCTCCTCCTTCTCTATCATTGGTGAGAACCCATCCTTTGTGATATCTGGCTTCTCTTGAGATGGTGCCGTGCTGCTCTTTTTCTTGTCTTTCGGGTATTCGAGCTTTATTATTCCCTGCTCGTCCATGAAATCGAGTATTTCGACGAGTTTCGATTCAGTAAGGCCGACTTCCTTCATTATTTCCTCGGCAGTTTTCTTGCCGTCTATGAGTGTATATACATGCAGGCCTACCTGGCCATATTTTTCATTTATTATCCTTTCCACCGAGCTCAATTTCTTTGTTTCATCCTCCCGCACTTGCCTGGGCGGGCTTCTTGATTCGGGTTCTTCATCGATTTCCTCGTCCTTTTCTGCTCCCTCTGGCTTGACCTCTTCAAAATCGATATCTTCGTCAGCTTCGGGTTTTTCAAGTTCTATGTCCTCTTCGTTTTCTGGTACTGCTTCTTTTCGCTCAGCTTCATCGCCCTGCTCCTGATCTCCTGTGCTTTCCTTGCTATCTTCTTTTTCCTGCTCTTCGATTTCCTCTTCAGGTTCTTCCTGTTTTTTATCATCACTGCCCTTTTTCTTATCTTCATCTTCTTCTGTTTCAATCGGCTCCTCATTCTCATCTATGGGCTTTATATCCTCGAATGGCTCTTCATCTTCTTCAGTTTTCTCGCGTGATTTGTGTTTGCCTTCAGATTCTTCCTCTTCTGGGGGCTCTTCTTCTGGTTCTATCTTCTCCTCTTCGCTTTCCTGATTTTCGGGTTCGATTTCGTTTTCCAAACCTTCTGGCTCTGACCCTTCATCTTCACCCTCTTCTTTTTCTTCCTTTATGGGCGTAGTATCCTCTTCGTCATGCGTTTTTTCTTGTTTCTCAGCCTTGCGGCCTGCCGATATTTTTTCTTCATCTTCAGAATCTTTCATGCTGCGCTTTTCAGGTGAGCCAGCTTCGCTAAAAGCTGAAACCTCTATCATGGAGGTTTGTTTCATGTAATCTATTATCTCTTTGAACATGGCTGGTTCTATATCCAGGTCCTTTCGAAGCTGTCCGCTGGTTCTCTTGCCTGTTATCGCCTTGTATACCTGCAAACCTGTCTTGCCGAATTTTTTAAGCAGCAAATTCTGGTTTTTAAAACGCTGCAACGGGCCGCTTTCTAGTTTGCTGATATTATACTCTTCTTTTTTCATATCATCTGCACTCTCTATCTGCTCTCATCTGTTCTCTCTGCCTTTCTTCATGCTGCTTCCTCTGTTGCTTTCGATCCGAGCCTGGCTTAACAGAGGTTCACAACAGCCTACGTCTATTTTCTCCAGAATCTTTATTAAGGATATTGCATTATCCTATCTTATGGAATTCGACGAACTCCTGATAACTACTGGTGTAGATGCACTGGTAAGGCTCGTCAAGGAAAAGAAACAGGTGGAGCTTCCGGAAGCTTCGCGCATTCTTAACATCCCTGAAAGCACTATCGAGGATTGGGCACACACCCTTGAAGAAGAGCACATCCTTGGCTTGGAGTACCGGCTTACTAAAGTATTTCTTGTCTGGGTGCAGCCAACCGAACAGGAGGTGAAGCGCGAGCGCG
The DNA here is from genome assembly GCA_964495395.1 of Microcaldota archaeon. Taxonomy (GTDB): domain Archaea; phylum Micrarchaeota; class Micrarchaeia; order Anstonellales; family Bilamarchaeaceae; genus DATDYG01. The sequence continues at coordinate 5,707 of CAZBWC010000032.1, read as the reverse complement.
CATCGTTCCTGCAGGAAAAATCAGCAATATCAAAAGAGGCAGATGCATTACAGGGCAAATTGAGGCCGGAAGTCGAGGAAGTTCGACAGCTAAAGCAGGCATTCGAGGAACTGTATTCTAAATTCTCTTCACTCAAGCCTTCAGAAAAAATTCCCGCGGCTAGCACGGAGCCGCCTCAAATGCCTAAGGCGCTTAAGGACATATCCGGAGAACTCGTGCAGATGCGCCAAAGCATAGGCAATCTGCATTCTGAATGGGGCGCTCTGGAAAAGAAAATGGGCGCTGCTATGTCTCCTCCTGAAAAGGAAAAGGGAAAGCGGCAGGAAACAAAACAACCTCCGCGGGACAAAATAAACGAACTGCTCAAAACCCTTTCAGAGCTTGACAAAAAAGTCGCTACCATGCAGAGAGGCGTTCCTCAGGAATTGCCTCTGGGTAAAAATCTTGAGTCCAAGATGCAGGAGCTCAAGCATGATTTCCACGAAATGACTTCCAGGCAGGCGCAGCTTCGTGACAATGCCCGAAACCTCGGCGAAACTCAGGAAATACTGGCTGAAATGAAAGGCCAGCTGAAGCACTACGAGGATACGATTTCCGGAATGCGCACAGAAGTCAAGGGCATGAATGCTGAGTTCCAAAAGCTTGAAGAAAAGAGCAGGCAATTTTCGAAATCCATACATGACGAAATAGATGCCATGGGCAGATTTTCCGATTCCATAGAGGTTGCGAAGGATATCCTGTCAAAATATCCGCCTCAGCAGAAGGTTCTTGGTGAGCTTGCTACGATGTCCAAAAGGGAAGAGGAGATCAAGCAGAAAATGGATGCTGTGGAAAAGCTGCTTTCTGCACTGGGCAGCCCGAAGGAGCTTATAGACCAGTTCACTTCGCTGCGCTCTGATATTGCACGCGAGAGGAAACTGCTCGAGGGAAGCGCTGCTGATCTTGCCACGCCTCCACCACAGATGCAGAAGGAGTCTTACGAAGCATTCGAGAAAGTGCGTGAAAAGACCCGCTCATCTATAGATGCCTACAACAAGGCACTATCTAATATCGAGGTTCAGCTTGCACAGATTGAAAAGGACGGCAAGAAGGCCGAGGCTGACTGGCAGGACAAGCTGAAGGAATGGAAGAAGCGTGCCAAAGATCCGGAACTTCAGGCCGCTGTGAAATCATCAAGCGAGCTCGAATCAAAGCGCAAGCTGCTCGAAACAGTCCGGGAGAAAATAACCGACGTCCATTCACAGGCAGAAGGCCTGAACAGGCGATTGAACCTGCTTTCGCAGCAGGCGAAGCTGCTTGAATTACGTTCTTCTGTTTCTACTGCTCCTACAGCCGCCGCCAAGCCTGATAAGGCTGCTGTTGAGCAACAGGCAGCACAGGAAGCCCAGGTGAAGGAGCAGCTCACCCTTACGCAGCAGGAAGAGGAAGAATTCAGGAAAAAGCGCGATGAGCTCAGGGAGCTTATACAGAAATTATGGAAAGATTCATGAAGCTGAATGATCCAACAAGTAAACTAAACACAGAAGTTAAATCCAGTCCCGACTGCCGCAGCTCGCTTATCCATGTGCCTGCGGCTTCCATGTCGATAATAATTGAAGCTGCTAAGGTCATAAGTGTGTGTAGGTGTTTGGAATTACTGAATCGCCTGCCGTCATATATATTTAAAAGGCTGGTTTGCTCAAAGACTATGAAAAGGTGTGCCCATGGCTGAAACAGATGACAAAGAGAATAAAGACGTTCTTAAGCTGAAACTCAAGAGATACAAGAAAGCTGATTCCAAAGATGATCCTGCTCCGGAAAGTCCTCCGAGCGATCCTCTTCCTGGTGGCGACAAGCCTGAATTGCCTGTTGAATCAGAGCTGGAGAAACGGCTTGTGAGCAACAGCTCTGAAAGTGCTGCAGGTGTACAGGGTGATTATCTTTTCAGCTATTCGTTCAATAGCGAAGGCATACCCGTCAATGTCGTGATTAAAAAACATCATGAAGATTTCGTTCCTACCTATG
>CAZBWC010000032.1:0-3693 GCA_964495395.1 Microcaldota archaeon | reverse complement strand
CCTATGACCTTTCCATACCTGGCATAGCCGGAGGCACAAAGCTCATACTCCAGACAAAGCTCAGGGGTGAGCTTATCACCGAGGTAAAGCTCGATATCAGCGAGCTGCTTGACCCCAAGAAATACAACGAAGCAAAGGAGAAATTCCTGCAGGCTGCACATGCTATACTCCAGCGCAATTTCCCTACGCTGCCACAGGACAAGAAAAACATTCTTGCAGTTTACCTGCTTCAGAGCACTCTCGGGCTTGGTGAGCTCGAAAGCCTGCTGAACGATGAGCAGCTTGAAGAAGTCGTTATCAACAGCTCCACTGACCCGGTATGGGTCTACCATAAGAAATACGGCTGGTGCAGGACGACGCTGCGCATAAAGAGCGAAGAAATAACCTATGATTATGCGTCAATGATAGCGCGCAAAATCGGTCGCCAGATAAACACGCTCAACCCTATGCTTGATGCGCACCTGCCTACAGGTGACCGTGTTAACGCAACATTGTCTCCAATATCAAATTTTGGAAATACGCTGACCATCAGAAAATTCTCCAGAAATCCCTGGACAATTGTAAATTTCCTAAAGTCCAAGGCAGTGACGCCTGAAGTCGCAGGCCTGATATGGCTATGCGTACAGAATGAGCTTTCGCTTATAGTTGCAGGCGGTACAGGTAGCGGTAAAACCAGTTTCCTGAATGCCATGGCCGGATTAATACCTGCTAATCAGCGTATTGTAAGCATAGAGGATACACGCGAACTCACACTGCCGAAATTCCTGCACTGGGTGCCTATGGTTGTCAGGGAAGCAAACCCTGAAGGCAAAGGCAAAGTGACAATGCAAGACTTGATGGTTAATGCGTTGAGGCAGAGGCCTGACCGCATTCTGGTCGGTGAAATAAGGCGCCAGAGCGAGGCCGAAATACTATTCGAAGCAATGCACACCGGCCACAGTGTTTATGCAACATTGCACGCAGACAATACCGATCAGGCTATCTCACGGCTTATCAATCCGCCTATCTCGCTTCCTGTACAAATGCTTGATGCGCTTGCAGGCATGGTAGTCCAGTTCAGGCACAGGCGCTTCAACATCAGGAGGACGCTTGAATTTTCCGAAATCCTAAAGGGTGCTAAATACAATACTCTTTACAGGTGGGACGTTCGTACTGACAAGGTAAAAGGAATGGCGAAAATGGAAAAACTTGCTGAATTGCTTTCTCTACATGCGGGCATGAATGAAAAGGAAATCGAAACGGATATAGAGGAAAAGCTCACTGTGCTGAAATGGATGGTTAAGAAGAATTATGATGGGGTTGACCAGGTGGGCCATATAATATCGTCCTATTACCTGGACCCTGAACAGGTATTGGCGAAGGTAAGGAAAAATGATGACTGGGTGCTCTAAGAATGGATAAATTCGAGGATGCAGTTGCTTATGTAAGCCAAATCGAGAAAAAATCCCTGGAACATCTTCCTTACCGCGGTAATGTTGATACCTCATGCTTTGTCGATGTTTCCCCGGCGGATATCGAGAATCTTTCCTACCATGATTTGCTCAACTCATATGATCGCATACGAAAAGTGATTAAGGCATCCAGCCTCGAAATTTTCGAGCGTCCTTCTGCGGTAATCAGCACCACAAGTCAGGCTGCCATACGCCGGGAAGAGGTAGAGACCAAAGTAAAGGAGCTTACCAGCCAGGCAGTTGAGGAGCTTGAAAAGGAGCTTGTAACTATTTCAGAGCCTAAGTTGCCTGAGCCATCTGAGACCGTCTCTGGTGCTGAGGCTACTGCTGAAGCTGAAAAGGCCCGTCATGAAGATGGCCTGCTCGAATTCGAGGACGAATTTCTCGGAAAGCATGAACCTGCTGCAAAAGAAGCTCTGCCAAAGCAGGCCTCCATTCTACGCGACGAGCATGAACCTAATTTAGCTCCTGAATCCGCAATTGAACACGAGACTGAACCCGGGCTAGAACCTGAATCCAAGGAGCGCATATCTCCTGCTGAAGAAATGCCTCAAGAACTTAAAAGACCCACTCCACAGCTTGCTCCTGCAATTCTGAAAAAACAGGCTGATGAGGCTGCTGATAAGAAATACCAGGAAATAGAGGAGCACTTCAGGCGTGAGTCAGGTGGGAGCCTCGATGAGGATAGTGTTAAGCGCAAAATGCTCGACCTGACGAAGCAGCTGTTCAGGGAAAAAAGCTCTTCGGCCCGCGAGCACATAAAGACAGAGATCGCGGTGCTGAAAAACATGCTGACGCAGCTTGGCAAGGTGAGCACTGCAAAAAAGGTTGCCAAGGATTATTCATCACCATTATGGGAAACCATGAGCAATTCGCAGGTGGAGGAGCTCGTAAGCCTTAAGGACGCACTTGCAAACTCATTCAATCGGCGCACTGCAGAAATAAAAAAGAAATTTTATGACGGGCTGGCTGCTCTCGATGATGATGATTTTGATTCAAAGAAAAAGCTTTATGAAAAATTCGTTTTCGATATAACTCATATGATGGAACTGGTACCTGCCCAGATAAAGGAGCGTTCGGCATTTCTTGTACAAAAGCACCAGAAGGAGCTTGCGAGGCTGGATGAGAGTGTAAAAGACAAGAAGATGCTCGAGAAAATAAGGGCACGCACCGAAGCAATCCAGGGTGGCTATCTTGGCGAGCTGACTGCGCTTGAAGAGACTCTGAAAAAAGGTGCCGAGAACCTCATGGACAAAATAGGGCATGAAGTGCTCAAGCCTGCACCTGCGGCACCATCCGCAGCAGGAATCAATGCTCCTGAAGTTGCGGAGGCTACTGAAGCCGCTGACCATAGCGACCGAATCATTTTCGAGATAAACGAGACTGATGAAGGCACATTGCTTTATTATCTCCATTCAAAGAAGCCTGACACTTACAAGAACTATGAGCGCAAGCATCTTTCCAAACACGAGGCGTTATTCTACGCAAAGGTTCTCATGGCAAAGGAGAAAGGTTTAAGTGATGTTGAGGTTAGAAAGTATTTCGGGTCCCTTAAAGGTGAGAGCGCATGATTCAAAAACCAGCTTCCAGGCACGGAACACTGAATTATTTTGCCGAGTACCTACATACCTATTTTCCGGACCTGAAACAGAAACTGGTTCTTGCAGGCATGCCTGATGCGCCTGTTTCGTTCATCGAAAAAATACTTGTTAATGCTATTTTCCTCAGCATTGCCTTGCTCCTGCTTAGCGCCATTTTCATATATCAAAATGCCATGAACATGCTGTTCCTCATTCCGCTCGCGCTTCTTTATCTGTTCATCGTATTCCATTATCTGATGTATTACCCTGATGCAGTGCTCCTAAAAAGGAAGCGGGAGCTTGACTACGAAATACTTTTTGCAGGCAGGCACCTTCTAATCGCACTGCGCTCCGGGTTGCCGCTTTTCGACAGCCTGGCAGGCCTTACAACGGGATATGGCGAAGTTAGCAAGGAATTCAACCACATTGTTGAAAAAGTCGGGTTGGGCGTGCCGATGTCCCAGGCAATACGTGAAGTCGCTCAAAACAGCCCTTCGCAGTATTTTGTGCGCATCATTACGCAGATCTCAAATTCCCTTTCATCAGGTGCAGACCTTGCCAATTCAGTTGAAATTGCCACTGACCAGATAGCAAAAGAACAGATGATCCAGCTAAAGGAATACGGGCAAAAACTTACGCCTCTGGTAATGTTCTTCATGGTG
>CAZBWC010000031.1:6186-10549 GCA_964495395.1 Microcaldota archaeon | reverse complement strand
GAGATGGCACCGGATCGGCGGATTCCGTAGCCAGCCTGAGCAGCGAAGCTTCATGGTGTGAATGAGGTTCATCATGCCCTGCTATCACTATGCCTTCCATTTTTTCCATGGTTATAGTTGGCACGGAAACAGTTTTAAGCTTGCACGTGGCTTTTTATGTATGAATTCTGCAAGACTTTTTCTCCTTACCTTAACTATTTCTATTTTCCTAAGCAGCCTATCCTTTGCAACGCCGGGATTCCTGAACAATTCCTGCGGCGTGATAAACGAATCAGGAACGTACATAGCAAATGTGTCTAATCTTACCTCTCAGACTGCCTACACCTGCATTAATATCACTGCAAGCAATGTCCTGCTTAACCTTAACGGCAGCCGGGTTGACCGTGCACTGAGTTCCAGCCCCTCAATCTATGTATTTTCAGGCTTAACCAACATCACTATCGCAAATGGCACCATAAACAATTCTTTCCAGGGAATCGAATTCAATGGCGTTGAGAACTCTACTGTAAGGAATCTTTCAATCCATAGCATTTCAGACTGTTCCGGCATCCTGCTCCAGAATAATTCCAGATACAATTCCATAACCAATATCACTGTATATAATGCCTTCGGGTCCTGTTCTATTGCAAACGGCGATGGTAACGGTGTTTACCTATTGAATTCAAGCCACAACAACATTACAAACAGTATTTTTTACAATCTTACAAAAGGAATATACGCCTACGACGTTCTGGCGCATAACAACACAATTTCGGGAAACACAATCTACAATACCAATCATAGCGGAATCTTGCTGGATTCGACTCTGGACAACACTATTTCGTATAACTATATACACGACGCACTGGATACTGATAATGGTCAGGGATACGGCATTTTTCTATTGAATATAGGTGGGGATGACGGTGGCCTAACCACAGTTTCAAACAACAACCTCTCCTCCATGAGCAGATGTTTCAAATTCTTCTATCCTGGTTTTGCTGCCATTAGCCTGAACAAATGCGATAATTCTGAATATGGATTTGAAATTAATGCTGATATGGGTGGTGGTTCATACCAAAATAACGCCATTACGAACGTTTCTTTCGGTTTTGCTATGCTGCCATCAGATAATCCCGGCCCTACTTATGCCGCAACAAACCAAATCCAGAATTTTTCAGGAAACAACATGACCAATGCTACTGAGGCTGCAATTGTTCTGGTAAATTCCACCTTAATTTTTTCAGGAAACAATGGAATCTATTCCCTTACTGAAGGTTCATTAGAAATTGGAATGCTTAACGAATCAAATTCGCTGCTTGGCGGTAACCTATCTACAGACGACTACAATATAACTACGAATTACCTGAGTTTCCAGCTTGACGCATACAATGTTTCAGTAAGTGTTGTAAATCTTTCAGACACTCCGGGAACTACAGTATCTTCAATTTCCGGAGTAAGCACTAGTTATGACTCGTTAATCCCATTTTCAACAGGTTATTTTGGATTAAATATAACAAATGCTTCTGGAGTAGCAGGTATCTCCCCCAAATTATTCTATAACTCTTCAGCACTAGGAAGCTATTCCACCTCATATTTAGGCATTGGCTCCACAAGCGGAGGCGGCACTTGGACTTTTTACTCTGGCACTGTGAACCCCTCAGAATCTTCGGTTTACTATAGTTCGATAACCTCATTCAGTTATTTCACCGTGATTGCTTATGCGCCAAGCACTCCTGCTTCAAGCTCCTCAACGGAGGACAGCCTGCTTTCATTTAATTATTCATTTGAGTGCTCTACTGGAATGCTTACAGTTACCTCATCTGTTGACAATGTCAGGATTACTCTTTCCGAGCTTATGGCACCATTCAGCTCGCAAGAGCGGACTACGCAGAATATGGTCGCCCTGTTCACAATCGCAAAATCCGCTGGATATAAGCTTACTGCTGAAAAGCCCGGATATCTGACGTTGCGCAAGACCAATCTGGACTTTGGGCTGTGCAATCTGGTTGTAGATGATACTCCTTCAGTTGATGATGCCATAATTGTAGCAGAGCCTTCCGAATCTCCGCTATCTCCAGACTCAAACCAGATAACAGGTGAAGCACCTGCTGAAGCGGTTCCAGAAGGGCAGGCCACATCACAGCCTAATGAAGAAGTTCCTGTTTCAGTACAACCTGACTTGTCTGCCTGCGAAGGGCATGCTCTCGGGGAAACGTGGAGTGTCTCTGATGAATGCAATAGCTGCACTTATGAATGCAAGCTTGGTTCTGACGGCAAAGCCCGAAGCGTCATGGGCGCATGCAGCGAACGATACTGTCCCCCACCTAATTCTTCCTTGCCTCTGTTTCTGCTTGCATTTATTGCACTGGTGATAGTCGGGGCGCTATTATTTTTCGTTCTAAAGCGCAGGAAAAAAGCAGAAAATTAGCCTTGCATTCTGTAGTGCAACAGAGCAGCCAGTCCACCAAGGCCTTTTAGTTTTGCTCCTGCATTGCTCTCCGAAGACACCATCATTATTTCAGCTCCTGCTTTACCTGCATGCTCAGTTATCCTTTGCACGGCATTATCCTTGCGCAGAAGTTCATCAAGAACAAGAAGCATTTTTACAGCACCTGCGTCAATGGCATTTTTTACAGGCTGCATTCCATAAGTTGCCTTTCCTTCCTTGTTGACTTCCATTATGAATTCGTTTACTGCGCGCTCTTCCTTCTCAAGCCTCTGCTCGCCTATGACTCTTTCGACAATGCCTCCTTTGAAAAGCTCGTTAATGCCGCTGCGTTCAGCATAGCTGCAACTTTCCCAGTTTATCCTGCTGAGTAGCGGGGCATTTTTACGCTCTATGAACTTTTTCAGGTTATCTTTTGTGAATCCAGGCCCGGCTATGAGGAACTTTTCATTGTGCCTACTTATGAACGCCATAATCTCTTCATAATATGCCTGCACTTTGTCCTGGTGCTTTGTATCTCTTTTGCTTGCCTCGCTGTAAAATTCCGGGCCATAATCAATTCCATATCCCCTTACTAATGCAGTAAGCGCTTTTTCATCATCAAGGGCAATAATGCGCAGCATCGGCTTCTTGGAATCTTTTTCAGCATCCTTAAGCCTCTGCAATTCATAGTTCTTCCATTCCTTTTTCTGTATAACCAGTTTCGTGCCTTTTTCGACTTCAATAGTGTGGTATCTGCCGAGCTGTATGAATTCTTCGGGTTTGCCACCGATTATCTTGCCCAGTATCCTGAGCCTGTTTTCTTCCTTTGAGAACTCCACACGCTCAACGCTTATCCCAATCTGCACGTGCTTCTTTTCCTCTCTCTTGTCTATCTTAACAGTGCGCAGGCTGTCCCCTTCAACGCAATCGCCTTCAGCCATGAGCCTGTCGAGATGCCAGAGGTCCTCCAGGCTGTCTACCAGGAGCTTGATTCTGCCCTCTCTCAGGTCCCTGTGAACTACTTTCATAACATTATTTTGAGGTAAACTTCTTTATAATTGACAACCTAATTCTTGATAAACTTATTTTCAATCTAACAAGTTGGTTTTGATAAACCTTTGACTGCCAAAATTTGACAACGCATTGTTTTGTCAAACCCTTTTCCTAAAAAGGTTTTGGGACGGCTTTTTATAAATATCTGCTGGGTTACAATAACATGGGTGTCGTGGTTATAGGACGCAGGCATGTGCCTTCCTGGGTTCCGCCAGCACATATCATAGACGAGATTACAAGAAAGCGCCCCGGGAATCAGCAAGACGAGCGGCCTGTCCTAAGGCTTCCGCTGGAAGATCAGCTTCCAAGGAGGCGTTCAAAACGGGATGATGGCACTAATCAAGAGGATGGCGAATCCTCAGGTAAAGTAATCATAATTCAGCTGTAAAACCTAAGCAGCTCTTCAAGCTGTTCTATCGTTTTTCTTGCACCTGAAAGGTCTAGCCCCCTGTTTACTGCTGTCTCAAAAGCTATCGGATACATCTTGGCTGCATTGGCTGCTTTTATGCCTGCAGGCGCATCCTCTACAACTATGCATTCATCGGGCTTTATCTCTAGCTTTTTGGCAGTTTCCAGAAAGATATCCGGCGCAGGCTTGCTTTTTTCCACATCATCGCCGGCAACTACTGCATCAACAGACTGCCTGATGCCTAATCCGCCAAGAATAAGCTCAACCCATTCTTTGTTTGAAGAGGATGCAACAGCTATTTTCATCTGCTTGCCTTTAATTCCCGTTAAAATGTCCTGAAGTTTTTTATCGGGCTTTAGGTTCCATTTAAGTATCTGTGAATAAATCGGGCTTTTTCTTCTCTCCATTTGTGTTGCTGAATCGGCTATTCCGTATTTCTTCCTTATGGCATTCCAGAATGCACTTTCACTCCATCCGAGATATTCCTTCAG
>CAZBWC010000031.1:3695-6146 GCA_964495395.1 Microcaldota archaeon | reverse complement strand
TGATGCTGTAGCCATAGCTCTCTATGGTTTTTTTCTCTGCCTGGAAATGCCAAGGCTGGGAATTTATCAGGACTCCATCCATATCAAAAATAATCGCCTTGAATTTCATAAAATCCGCTCATTATTAATTTTCAAAAATTTATATGGGGTCGCAGGGATTTGTCCGAATCTTTTGGAATTAACGAATACGTTTTGATCAAACTCTTCCCAAAAGTTTCTTGAACCCCGATATGCAGTTTTCACGGCTCAGGCGCCTGCCGTAGCAGGCTAGATCTTGAGACTGCCGTGTTACCTAGGTATGTACCGTGAACATGCTTTACTGTGTTCAAAGCTTTGCACCACGACCCCGCAACTTTTTAGTAAAAAGTTGCATCAAAACTGTTTATTCACTTGTGTTGGTTGGTTTTTTATTCATATCCTAGCTTACTAAAACCAATGAAAACCCATACTGCTTACCTGGCTTTCAATACAAAAAACAAGATTGAGCTTGTTAGAATCACTGAAAAAATTGCACAGGCCGTTAAAGATTCCAAAGTCAAAGACGGGATGGCCCTGATAAACCCGATGCATATCACTGCTGCTGTAATTGTCAATGATGATGAACGCGGTCTGCATAGCGACTATTTGAACATGCTTCAGCGCCTTGTTCCGTACAATGCCGATTACAGGCATAATGATACTGGCGAAGGCAATGGCGCTGCCCATATATGGCGTCAGTTGATCGGCCACCAGGTCGTTCTGCCTATTACCGGGGGCAACCTAGATTTGGGCCCCTGGGAGCAGGTTTTCTATTTCGAATTTGACGGCCAGAGGAATAAGCGCGTACTGGTCAAAATAATTGGTGAATAATATGTTTGGAAAGCTCGAATCGTTTGCAAAAGAAAGCAAGACACTTCTGTGTTTTGGCATTGACCCCGTAATCGAAAAAATGCCCGGAAGCAAATCTGGGGTGAGAGGCAGAATCATTGATTATTATTCTGAAATAACTGATTTACTGCTCGAAGAAGGCCAGATTTCTGCCATAAAGCCCAACTACGCCTATTTCGCGCAGCACGGCTTCGACGGTCTCAATGCGCTCAAGGACCTGCTTGACCGCTATCGCAATCGGGTATACATAATCCTTGATGTGAAGCGCGGCGACATAGGGCGCACTGGCGATGCATATGCAAAAGAAATATACGATTTTTGGGGTGCTGACGCATGCACAGTTTCGCCATACATGGGCGAGGACAGCGTACTGCCATTTGCCAGAGAAGGCAAGCTCCCATATATCCTTTGCCGCACAAGCAACAGCGGCGCAGGTGATTTTCAGGAGCAAAAGCTCCGCAACGGAAGGCTGTTTTACGAGCTGGTGGCTGAAAAATCCATTGCGTGGAATTGCGGGCTGGTGGTTGGCGCAACAAGCGACTCGATAAAACGGATCGTTAAAATAACCAAAAATAATGTGCCTCTGCTGATTCCCGGGATAGGTGCCCAGGGCGGCGACTTGGAGATGGTTCTTGGTGCGATAAAGCAAAACCCATACCTCCACCGCATAAATTGCTCTTCTTCATTGGCATTTGCGCCTTCGGAAGGTATGGCAAATCCTGCCAGAGCCTCACTGCGCGAAGCTGAGCGAATAAATACTATAATACGCGGTTATCTGTAATCCCAATTGGCCCGAATGAAACAAAGCGCCATTATTTTTTTTCGCTATTTCTTGTTATCAAACTAACTCCTAAGCTGACCGCTGCTATTATTGCAAATACGATTGCCTGCTTAATCAGGATACTCTTCACCATGCCTAGCAGGAAAGAAATCATTATCTGGGCTATGTCTGCCAGGCCTGCATCTGCACTGCCATCTGCTGCCTGGGTTATCTGGCCCAAGTTCAATACTCCTGGATTCTCGCCAAGCCAATTGCTTATGAACGGGGCTCCAAAAACTATCAGCACTGCTGGAATCAGTGCAAATATAGCAAACTTCCATGTCTGTGCTGATACTGAATGTATTGTTCCTATGATACTGCCGGTTTCAAAAAATTTTAGCCCTGTTGCTACTATGAATGTAAATGCAAAAACTACTATTATCAGAGGCAATGCATTCTGAGTCATTTTTACTCCGTCTTCCATTCCATCAAACAATCCTCCAAGTGCATTCTGGAATTCCGAAACTATTATTTTGCTCTTGAAGAAATCCTGCATGTCTGCTTTGGTGTTTATGCTTCCCTTGCTTATCTCTTGGCATATGCTTTCCTGTGTTTTGTCCTGGGGTACGCCTGCTGCACTGTCTGTTTCACATTGTATTTTCATTGCCTCTATGGCTTGGGTAAACTGCTCATCAGTGAGGTTATTGATGTTTTCAAGGCTTTTATCGATAACTGCATCTATTGCAGGGCTTTGGGCAAGCTTTTGCGGCAACTGCGCCTCTGCCTGGGTACGGAGCTGTGCAAAGTCATCTGCAAGGAAATAG
>CAZBWC010000031.1:0-3685 GCA_964495395.1 Microcaldota archaeon | reverse complement strand
ACTGGCACTATTGTGAACAGCATAAGAAACGAGATTGTGAAAAAAATAGATGTAACCCCGCCTATAAGTAGTTTTTTTATGTTTACCATTGTAGATTCTATAATGAAAAAGCTTATAAGATCCCTATATCTGCCTGCAGATGAATCACACAAGGGTCAGAACGGGAAGCTTATGATAATAGGCGGCTCGTCGGCATATCATGGTGCTGCTCTGCTTGCAATAATTGCCGCAAAGCGTTTTGTTGACTTGGTCTATTTCTGCCCTGCAGAGCAGGATGCTGCGCTGCTGACAGCAGTCAAGCAGATTCCGGAAGTGATAGTTGACTATAACCTTTCGCGGTTGGCAGAAGTGGATTCTGTACTCGTAGGCATTGGTTCCGGAGTTGGAAAGCTACCTATGGAACTAATAACAAGCAAATCAAAAAAACTCATAATCGATGGCGATGGGCTGAAAGCAGTTAAAGGCAACATCCCTCCTGGTTGCATATTAACTCCGCATGAAGGTGAATTCAATTATTTATTCAATATTCATGGCACTAAAGATAACGTCGAAAAAATGGCCCGAAAAAACCATTGCATAATCGTCAAAAAGGGCCATCTTGACATAATAAGCGATGGCCATCGCACAATTACCAATGCCACAGGCAACCCTGGCATGACCAAAGGCGGGACAGGGGATGTTCTTGCTGGCTTTATGGCTGCGCTTGCCTGTAAAAATGCATTGTTCACAGCAGCGGTTGCTGCTGCCTATATTACTGGCTACGCTGGCGATATGCTACAAAAGGAAGTTGGATACAGCTTTTCCGCAGGTGATTTGGCAGAGAAGTTGCCTCAGGCGTATTTCAAATTGAGGCGTCTTTAACGAATCTCTTACAAAGAATTCTTGCCCAGCATGCACCTGTTGGCGTTGTCAGTTCGCCGTTGCCTTTTTTGAAAGTTGGCATGCCATTTAGCAACTTTCGGGTTGCATGAGTTGGAACTGCAAGCCTGCCATGTGCTGTTTTCACAATGCCCTTCCCGGTGTTTATCATCGTGCAAGTAAAACCGCTTCTGCCTGCATTTTCCAGCATTGAAAAAATCTCCAAAGTGCGAAATATATTCTCTTTCCTTGCAACTTCGTGCATGTGAACGGTGCTCATGCTGGTTTTGTGCACATTTGCTTCTGCCATGGCCAGCATCCTGAAAAACCTTATGGAATTTTTTTTCACATTTGCACTGAATGGTGTTTTTTCTATTATGTTTTTGATTTCTCTGAAGTTTCTGGGCATTATCTTGTCCTTCATTTTGCGGAGTTTTGCTTTTGAACCGAGCAGTTTACCTAGCTGTGAAAAAACAGAATATCCATTTATTCCGCGCGTACAATCCAAGAGAAATTTCATCGAAACATTTAAATCAATTTAAACTTTATAATCTTGTAGGAATTTTAAGATGGTGAAACAATGGGCTCAGATGCACACAAACCTAATGATAAGCATGACATGCATGAACAGCATAGGAAAACTACTGTTTTCGGAACAGGCCACTCGGATAACCTGGAGCCACTAACCACGCTTGACCTGTCAAAAGTCCATTCAGTTAACGATATGCTTGTGGCCATGAAGGGCACTGCATTCGGTGCCAGGACAGTTGGCGAAGCTGCTGATGTGCTTGAAGCCATGGTCAAGGAAAAATCATGTTTCAAGGTACTTACCTTATCCGGTGCAATGACGGTGGCAAAAATGGGGCTTGTTGTCTGCGACATGATCGACAACGGTATGGTCGACTGCATAATCAGCACAGGTGCGCTCATGGCTCATGGTTTCATTGAATCAGCAGGCATGACTCACTTCAAATACAGGCCTGGAATGAAAGACGAAGAGCTTTTTGAGAAGGGCTATGACCGCGTTTACGATACAATCGAGCTTGAAAGCAACCTTAATGATGCCGAAGTTATCGTGGATAAGATACTCTGGGGATGGAATCCTGAAGAGGAAATATGCAGCTACAAGTTCAACCAGAAGCTAGGCGAATATCTTGACAAGAATGTGCAGGGGCGTGGCGTGCTTAAGAGCGCATTCAAGAAGAATGTGCCTGTCTACATACCTGCATTTACTGACAGCGAATTTGGCCTTGATTTTGCCATCCACAGAAGAAAGAGAATGCTAAAGAAGGCGCCGCTACTGAAGTTTAATCCATTCCTTGATTTGGAAAACTATGCAACAAGCATCATCAGCTCTCCAAATACGGGCATATTTACTATTGGTGGCGGGGTGCCTAGAAACTGGGGCCAGCAGGTTGCGCCTTACCTGGATATCACAAACCATCGGGTCATTTCAAATCCTGAATATAGCAAATATCTGTCTGCACAGGAGCTCAATCAGTCGTACTCAAAGAGATTCAAATACGGGCTAAGAATCTGCCCTGAGCCAGTGCACTGGGGCGGGCTTTCGGGTTCAACTTACAGCGAAGCAATAAGCTGGGGCAAGTTCATACCGCCTGCTGAAGGCGGAAAGCAGGTAGAAGTATTTTCTGACGCCACAATTGCCTGGCCTCTCATAGTAAAGGCAGTGCTTGAAAGGATGGGCAAATGAACGTAAAAGACATTTCCGTGCCTGGCTTCTCATCTGCTGATTATTCAGGCTTAGGTTTCCAGGCCACCAATCTTGGGAGTGCTGTTGAAATAATAAAAAAAATGAAGCAGCAGAAGGCAACAATTTTCCTGTCATTCACCTCAAACATGGTTGCATCTGGATTGCGCGGTTTGATTGCGGAATTGTGCAGGAGGCGCTTTGTTGATGCAATAATAACTGCGGGCGGCAGCCTTGATCACGACCTGATAAAATCGTTCATGCCTTATCACATAGGCGACTTTTCAATGGATGATTCGGAATTGCATAAAAAAGGCATTAACCGCCTTGGCAACATTTTGGTGCCAAACAAATGCTACGAGCTGCTCGAGGATAAAATGCAAAGGCTGTTCGGTGCGCTTTCAAAAGAGCACACAATGCTTGCACCTAGCGAAATTGCACGCGCCATGGGCAGCATTGCAAAAAAAGACTCATTCCTCTACTGGTGCGCTAAAAACAAAATACCTGTCTTTTCACCAGGCATTACTGATTCTGCAATAGGCCTTCAGGCTTATTTTTTCAAACAGCAGCATAAGCAATTCGGAATCGATGTTACAAAGGATATGCAGCAGCTTGCCCAGCTGGTGCTTAATTCGGACAAGACTGGCGCAATAGTGCTCGGAGGCGGGATATCAAAGCACCATGTGCTTGGCGCAAACTTGCTCCGGGGCGGGCTTGACTATTCTATCTATGTTACCACTGCATCGCCATTTGATGGCTCTTTGAGCGGCGCAAGGACACAAGAGGCAATATCATGGAGCAAACTCAAGGAGCAAGCCAACCATGTGAATGTTGTTTGCGATGCTACGATTGCATTTCCGCTCATTATCAAGGGAGTGCTGGGATGATAATCTATCTGGCCTTGGCTTTTTTGTCCGGCCTACTGGTGAAATTTGTCGATTTCATCGAGGACACTAAAAAGGGCAAGGGCATTCTGAAATGGCCTGCTTCTATTGCTTATGGCTTGCTTCTTGGCTATCTTATTTCGCAATCTCAGTTTTCCACAATATTCCTTGCAGCACTAATTGCTCAGCCGCTTGCAGGCAAAATTGACAAAACTTCGCATTCTTTGGGTATGGT
>CAZBWC010000030.1:6038-10942 GCA_964495395.1 Microcaldota archaeon | reverse complement strand
TAAGGTCAACTATCTTTACCTCATAGCCTGATCTTCTTAGGGCGGTTCCAACATAAACCAAGCCCAAAGGCTTACCGCTGAACCTGCCCTCGAACCTAGGGTGGGCTAAAACTATCTTTGCCATAAATCAATATTTATAAAAACACTTTAAAAATAATCTCCTGAGTGGCGCTTACCTAGCCATAAGCCGCCTGTTCCAGCTCGCTGACAACTGCCAGTGCATCAGCAGCATTGCTGCCTTTGCGCTCGGAATACCATTCGCCTGTAGCCTTTTGCATGCTAACTGAATAGCTTATGACTGACTGGTAAACATCGCCGCGTGTTGCTATGCCTGTTTTGACCAGATACGAAAGCGTCCTGATAAAGTCGTCAACAAGGACCGGCAGCTTCCTGGTGGAGCGCATCTGCCGTAAATCTGTAAGTATTGCATCATTATCAGTGAAAATGATGTTGTCCAGGCTGAATGAGGTAAGCGTCAGGTTTTTTGAATGAAGCGCAAGCACTTTGTCGCAAACCAGCTCAAAAAGCCTCTGGCGCTGCCTGTCATCAAGCTCATCTGCTGCCAAATGGTTCAGGCCATTAGCCTCTGCCAGCCCTGCATTGAAAGTCCAGCATCCTGCTGCGAGTTTGGATATCGAATAAAAATTGCCTGCAAGGGTTTCAAGGTAGCCTATTATCTCTTCAGCATGGCCTTTGAGGTTCTCATAAGCGCTGAAAAGCGCTTTTGCCACATCACGTGTGGTTTTTCTCATGAGGTACAGCACTGCGCCGAGCCTTAGCGCAATTGTGTCAGCGCCATCGCGGACGCGTAGCCTGTATATCTTCTCAAGGCCTTCCCCTTTTCTGAACACGACGGTTTTAACTCTGAGAAAAGGTGAATTATCATAAAGGCTGCTCCAGACATAGGATGCTTCAATTGCATCGCCATTTTCGGCTGTCCTGGATGACAGTGGCAGATCGCTTGAGCTTTTTGACAGTAGCGGCTGCTCGCTTTTTAGCAATGCCTTATGCTCCTCGTCAATCTGTGCCCGTTGCAGTTCTAAGAATACGCACTGATTCATGATAATATTACGGCGTTTGTGCTTATAAATTTATGTCACTTTTACGCCAAATGTCGAACTTTTAGTTTTGCGCTATTCGCTTTCTATTCTCGGAGCGAGGAAATAGACCACCTTCGCACCCTCAATCTCGTATTCGACCTTCATCGGCCTGTCTGTTTCGAGATAGAGTGATACTGGTGAAGCGGAGCTGCTCGCCTTTATTATGTCCTCGAGGTACTGGAGCGGGAATGTTGCTTTTGCGCCCTTGGAAACAGAGAATTCTGGCATCTCTTCGCCTCCTTTCTCGAATTCAGCCTTTAAATCGCCGTTATCGCCCTTTACTTCAACTATAAAGTGTGAATCGCCCATCAGAAGCCTCACATGCGAGCTTATGAGTTTTGCGTCCCTGAGCACATCCTTGAGCGCTTCAGCGCGTATCTTTACATGGTTGGCGTACTCTATTTTCGGCTCTTTTTGCAAGCCTTCGCCAATGTTCAACAAAGGCACTTTGAACGTTCGTCTGTGTTTTCCTGTGAAGAACTTAACGCTAAGCCTGCCATCGTCAAGGCTTATTTCTACATTCTCGCCTTTTTTTCCTCTTGAAAGTATGTTGCTGAAATTTGCTATGTCCAGGCCTATTTTAGTCTCTTCTGAAACTTCGTATTCGGAAAATGCCGTTTTGGGCATAAGAAATGAAACCATTGATATCTGGGAAGGGTCCATTGCCTTAAGGTGCAGGCCTTCCTTTCTTATCTCGAAAACGCCTTCTTCCACAAGGCTGACTATGCTGTCTATTGCTGATTTCAAAGTAGGTGCGTCCTCTATAACCATTTTCATGCTATCCTCTCCTCCAGGTTATCCCACTAAGAAATTTTAAAGGTATGCGAACCCTGCTCAGTTGCCTGATGGGGCCAGGCCTAACAGATGACAGCTCGGTAGCTACTCTTGTCTTCATTGCGATGCTCAGTCTGGGACGATATCCTCATCGCTGTCGTATGCATTGATATGCAGAGGAGTTTATGAAAGTTTATGTTTGCGCACTTTTATGCCTGCTTCCTTCATCAGCTTCAGGGACAGTTCGGCCATGGGGTAATCTTCGTTGTAAATTACCTCTGCAATGCCTGCATTGATTATCATCTTCGTGCATAGCAGGCATGAGGAAAACGTGCAGTAGAGGGTCGCATTCTTGATGCTCACTCCATGATAGCTTGCCTGCACTATTGCATTTTCCTCGCCATGCGATCATACGCATTCATAATGGTTCTGGTTTGATGTCTCTAAGCTGTTGCTTCGTCCACAGCCTCCGTCGCTGCAATTGCGCACTCCGCTCGGGGTTCCGTTATAGCCTGTAGAAATTATTCTGCTGTCCTTAACTATGACTGCTGCAACTTTGCGCTTTATGCAGTTGCTCCTTGTTGAAACAACCTTGGCAATGTTCATGAAATATTCATCCCATGAAGGCCTTACCAGCCTGAACTCGGAAGAAAGCTCTGATAATGCAGCATCAACCTTGTCGTAAAGCTGCGGCAGGTTTGCATCGTTCAAAATTGCCTTGTCCTTATGTTCGGAAGTTGCCTGAAGGTTCTGCTTGCTTGCCTGCTTATTAGATTTTTCAAGCTTTTCAAGTTTCTGAAACTCTACAAAGCTTGACGGGTCCCCTTCACGCCTCCGGGAGCGCATGCGCTCAAAGCGCACTTCGGGTGATGCTGTAATGTATATAAGGAAAAAATTCTTCTGTTTTTTCAGCTCTTCGACCTCAGCCGGGTTTCTGATAGAGTCAATAACGTAATTCTTGTCAGGGGTCGTTTTTGCAAGCGCCTTTTGTGCAAGTATTCCCGGCCCGAATTTCGCCCTGAGCTCATTTGCCTTCTGCACTAAATTATCGCGTGTTATTTCCTTGCCTTCTGCTGCGAGTGCTTCGCGCACCACATCTGAGAGTGAAACAGTTGCAAACCCCTTTTTCTCAAGATATTCGGCAACAGTGCCTTTGCCAGAGCAGTTCTCGCCGGTTAACCCAATTAGAATTGACATAGCACAATTAGAGTTGGAAAAAAATAAAAGACAGTGCTACTCTTACGAGCAGCCGCCCCAACCACAACAATGACATTGCATGCATCCTTCCTGGAATGCGAGCTTGTTCTCGCAGGAAGGGCATAAACCATTTTTCATTCGTTCCTGATCGCTCATGTACACTACCTTCTTCTGAATATTTTCCGAATCTATTCCTGTTGCCCAGTTCAAGGTCGCCTAGGCTAGGTTTTTACAGCAAACCTGTTTAAATATTTTTCCTGTCTATTCGGAGAGTCACTTCAACTTTTTGTGCGAATAGACCACAACTAGAATGGCAGAAATAGCCGTTTTTGACAGGTTATACCTCTATTTTGTCGCCAGCAGCAGGGGCAATTGCATTATATCCTTTGGAACGCAGGTCAGCCTCGAATTCCTTTGCCGAGTCGCTGTGCACTATTACGACCTTTTCAGGGTTTGCCTTTTTTATGAAATCGAGTATGTCAGTCCTGCCTGCATGCGCGCTGAGGTCCATATAGTTAACAGGCAGGCTGACGTCCATGTCGATCTCATCTATAGTTACAAACCCCTGGTTAAGCAGCTTCCATGCGTTTGTGCCTTCGACCGCATAGCCTGTGAGGATTATTTTTGAGTTCGGGCGCAGATGTGTCAGGTAGCCAAGTACCGGCCCGCCTTCCATCATGCCTGCGCTTGTTATTATAATGCACGGATCGCGGGTTACCTCCCGCCTGATTCCTGGATGTTCTACCATACGCACTGAGCCTGCCTCTTTCCTGAAATCCTTGCCGTCTTTTATGTATTCGTCATGCTTCATGTAAATTGAAGTAACTGTTTTGCCCATACCGTCAACGAATATCGGTGCATGCCTGTTGTGCTTGCGTATCAGCCTTATCAGCTCCTGCGTGCGGCCAACAGCGAACGCAGGCAAGAGAACATGCCCTTCACCCTCTAAAGTCTCTTCTATCTCGTCCATCAAGTCCTGCTCGAGCTGCTTCCTGGACGGGTGCTCCTTCATGGCATAGGTGCTGTCTATTATCAGCGTATTGACATCTTCGACCTGCTTGGCACCCGCGTGCATGCGTGTTGCCTCTGGCTTGAAATCGCCGGTGTAAAGTATCTTTTTTCCGGCATGCTCGATTTCGACCATAGCGCTGCCTATTATGTGCCCTGCATCAAGTGCGCGGAAAGTCGTTTCGCCCATCCTGATATGCTTGCCGTAAAGCATGGGCGTCCAGTGTTTCAGAGCCCTCTTGAAATGTGCCAGGTGGTAAGGTAGCTCATCCCCCATGATCTTCATCGAATCCTGAAAAAGGACCTCGCATATATCGAGTGTTGGCGGTGTGGCATACCATCTGATGCTATTCGATGCGTAGAGCTGAGGCACAAGCCCGCTATGGTCAAGGTGGGCGTGGCTTATTATAGCTGCATCGATATTCTCAGCAGGCAATGGGTATTGGGCAGTATCTGTTTCGTTGAATATTTTTATTCCATAATCAAGAAGCAGCCTCTTGTCGGTTTCAAGCAAAAAAGCGCTTCTTCCTACTTCCTGTGAGGCTCCATTGCAATAAAGTGTTGGCATGATCGACTTTCACAGTGAGCACTTAAAAATGAACCTGCCTCAAACTCCAGCAAACAGGTTCGCTGCCTCTTCAGGAAACTTGAAGATGGGGATAGCGCCCCTCCGCGGTTCGGTTTAAATGGGTTTGGATGGCGAACCACTAAACCTGCTTGGATTTTTTCACAATTTCAGTATGCTTCTTTCTAGCATTTCTGAATTCTCCAAACTCATAAACTGCCAATCCGAATGCAAGAACACCTGCAGCCATTGCCTCAGGC
>CAZBWC010000030.1:5689-5974 GCA_964495395.1 Microcaldota archaeon | reverse complement strand
AAACGCTGAATCTCCTGCCAAACCGACGCTTAATATCATTTTGTTAATTGCTCCTGTAGCTTTTTTCATAAACTCTGCTGACCTGAAAAGCATATCACTCATATCAATAATTCTTGTGAGTGCCCTAACTTCCTCTTTTATTGCCTCGATCCTGTTGTGCTGCCTGTCAGAAGGCTCAAAATCGCATCGTGTTGGGACAAAGCTTATTGTTCCAGATTTCTCGTTTAAATGGCTGGCTAATCTGATAAACCTATCCAAACCTGAGCCTCTCTCTAAGTCATACAA
>CAZBWC010000030.1:0-5679 GCA_964495395.1 Microcaldota archaeon | reverse complement strand
TATGTTCGCGAAGGGCTGCCAGCAGATTGTCCTTGTACCTCGGCTTAAGTTTTACGCTTATTGGTGCACCTAGCAAAGCTCCCATAAGTAAGTTGTGGTATAAAGAGTTTAAAAGGTCATATGTGCAGGTGCCTACCTAAACAGCCATGGCAGGAAGTTCAGCAGGAATGCCAGTATTGTGATTACTGAAAGGAACTGCATGACTGGTTTGTGCGGCACATTAAGCTCCAGAGTGCGATAGCCGTCAAAAAATGGCACTGGCAGAAGATTGACCGAACCTACAATGAAATTCAGTGCGAATGTAAGCCCTAGTATCATTGTTATGAAGCCTGCGACAGGGCCCAGGAGCGCGATATCAGAAAAGCCGAAATAGCTATTTGCAAGTGCAAATGCTGCGAAAAGCAGGAAGAAAATTAAAGAAGTGAAGAAGTTTGCAGTAGAGCCTGCAACAAGTACGCGTGTCTGGCTGGTGTTTTCGAGCTTTTTCAGCCTGTCTTCATCAGGTTCGACAAATGCGCCTATAGGTATTATACCGAACAGCACGAGGCCTGAAGACAATATAGGTATCTTAGCTATTCGTGCAAGCACTGCGTGTGCGCCTTCATGAACTACCAGTATAATGCCAAGTGCCAGTACCCCCTCGACAAATGGGAGATTAACTCCAGGGAGTATCAGTGTAGCCAATGGTGGTGTATTGCTAATTGCATCAGTGCCGCCCAAAAACGAGCTAAGGACCGCAGAGAGGACTATGAGCGAGCCCATGATTACTCCGAACAGTATGAACAGGAAGAAGCCGCCTATGAGCAGCAATATCGGCGATAATAAAAGTATTGAGTTGAAGCTGGACGTACTATCGACGCTTTTTTCCATAAGCCCGTTCAGGTTAAGCGTGGATGAAAGGAACCACAGCGCATTCGGAGTTACGAAAAAGAACAATATGCCCAGCAGTAGCATGCCTGCAATAAATGTTTTCACAGTCACATGCTTTTTCATGATTAAAAGGCTAAGCAAGCCATACGAGGTAACTATACCTGTGTCGCTTATGAATTTCCACAATGCATTATCCTGCGCGATTTTGTGTATAAGTGAAATGCCCTTCTTGCTCCTGAGCATAATAAGGCCATATTCACCAGTCAATTTATGGTATTTAATAAGCAGATGGCTCACAAGCGCCATGCCTACAAGGCCTATGAAAAATTTCCACAGGCCTGGAATATCCAATGCCACTACTCCATAAAGGAAGATGAATGCTGCTAAGACAATAAGTAATAAGCTAGGTTTCATAATATGTTATTGCAGATATGGTATAAATAGTTATTGATTTGGTTAGGCTTTGCCAAAGGAATCGATAGGAATGAGGAGCATAGTCTGCATTCTGTTTCCATGTCAGGATTGGACTTCCACAAACCGCTTACGCGAATTTATGGCCTGCTGGCCTTGCAGCCAGCAAGTGCGGGGCAAACCCCTTGCACGGTCATTGTCCGCCTTGCGGGCAAATCTTGTCGGAATTTTTTTGCCCTGACGACAAGGCTTTGGAAAAAAGGATGCTTCGTTTCATCTGAAACTTTTGGAAAAGTTTCAGTTCGTTTCTGTATCACCCTTCAAGCCCTTAAAGCCGGTTCCCTCTCCGTGTGCAGAACTTCCTCACGCCATAGGCGCGAACCCAACTGCTCCTCATTCTTGTTTTTAATTATGGATAAAAAAGAATAAAAATATGCCGGGGGCGGAATTCTCGGAGCTTTTAGCATCACCGTTTTGGTGAAGCTTTTCCTAAAAGCTTCTTCGAATCCGCGGCCTCTCGATTACTCAGAGTACCTTGTTTTATCATCGGCACTTGCCTCATAACTCATCGGGCTTTAACCTATGAGTCGAGCACTCTAAACCTTCCAGCAAGCTTTGGAAAGTTGGTTTTGGTCCAACTTTTCCCAAAAGTTGGAACTGAGCTACCTCGGCAGAATTAAGGTAAAATTAAATGGGTGGCATGGATTTTAAAAATAATCTACAGACATGCTTTATATTGTGCCACGGTAGCTCAACCTGGGAGAGTACTCGGCTGAAGTTCTTAGGAATATGAATTCTGCGTTTTGATGCAACTTTTCCTAAAAGTTGCAACCGAGTTGTTGCATGTTCAAATCCTGCCCGTGGCATATTTATACTTTTTATAATGGCTGTAAAATATCCCCGCACTGGCTTTGTAGAACTGCTCGCCCAAGAATTGCCTTTGGAGGCTTTCGCTGCACAGGCAGCGAACTAAGCACGTCTGAAAGATATGCTCAAGACTAGTGCGGCAGGCGACCAGAAGTAAGGTTTCTACAGAGCCCAAGCACTATTAAATTGCAGCAGCTAAAATATTTCATGGAGCTTATCCCCCGCGCCTATCAGCTTGCTATTTACAACTCCTGCATCGAAAAAGGCAATACGCTCGTAGTTTTGCCAACAGGGCTTGGCAAGACCCTGATTGCACTAATGCTAATGAGGGAAAAATCAACGCACGGGAAGTGCCTTTTTCTTACTCCTACAAAGCCGTTGGCAAAGCAGCATGTAAAGAGCATCGAGGGGATATTAGGGACAAAAGCAGTGCTTGTCACTGGCGAAAAAAAAGCGGAGGAGCGCAAGGCGGAATACGCTGCCAACCTGCTTATTGCCACGCCACAAACAATAAACAACGATTTGCAAAGTGGCATATTACAGCCTGATTTTTCGCTTGTTATTGTTGACGAAGCTCACAGGGCTGTTGGTGACTATGCCTATGTAAAGATAGTGCAGGCAATGCCTGAAACTGCCTTGATAGTAGGCCTTACTGCATCACCTGGCGGAAAAAAAGACCGCGTAGAAGAAGTGCTCCTGCATTTGCGTACAAAAAACATAGAAATACGAACGAGTTTCGATGAGGATGTTCAGCAATATGTCCAGCAAAGCACAATCAAATGGTTGCCTGTAAAGTTATCGCCGATGCTGTTCGAAATCCAGCAAATACTGCAGAAGCTCATTTCACGGTTTGCAAGGGCGCTTTCAGCACTAGGCTACGTTCCGCCACTCAAGCACAAAGGCCTGTTCGTGCAATTAAGGCATCGCATACTCGAAAACCCGAACAAGACAAAATATACTGCAATGATGTTTTATTCGGCATTATGGCACGTGCTGCACATGCAGGAGCTTATCGAGACACAAGGCGTTTATGCATTAAGGCGTTATCTGGAAAAGCTTGGGGAAAAGGAGAGCAAGAGTGCGGCCATGCTGCTCAAGGATGACGGCATAGGGCAGTTGCTCGTGCTTACAAAAAGCGATGAGGAGCATCCCAAGCTCAAGGTGCTTATGGGAGTTCTGGAAAAGCTGAAAGGCAAAAAAGCAATCGTGTTCGCACAATACCGCGACCAGATCGCGCTTCTGGAAAGAAAACTTCAGGAAGCAGGTTACAGGGCAAAACAGTTTGTCGGCAAGAAACAGGGCTACACCCGTAAGATGCAGGAAGAAACAATGCAGGAATTCAGGGATGGCAAATTCGACATAATGGTTTCCAGCTCAATAGGCGAGGAAGGGCTTGATGTGCCTTCTGTTGATGCTGTTATTTTTTATGAGCCAATACCAAGTGAGATCAGGAGCATACAGCGCAGAGGTCGTGCTGCGAGGCTCAAGGAAGGGGAGATATTCATACTTATGACGAAAGGCAACCGTGATGAGCATTATTACTGGTAAGCGCGCAGGAAGGAGAAAAAGATGCGTGAAATACTTGAGGGCATACAGAGGAAGCTTTCGGGCGGCCTGAAACACAAATCATTCAGCAGCCAGGGGCAAATAGCAGGCACTAGCAAACAACAGCTGCCTGCAGCAAGACATCAGGCAGGTTCTAAGTCTTCACAGAAGCAAACCCAATTATCTAGTTTCATGAATTAAATTTACTGCTTTGCCACCGCCCTATTTTTTGGCAAATAAAAAGAAATAGGCTCCGGCTCCCACTATTGAAACCAGTATCAGTGCTACTGCTGCCAGCAAGGCAGTGCTTAGAGGCAACTCCTCCTGCTTTTGTCCGTTTGGCAATTCTGTATCCTGCCCTTCACCAGTTCCTGTATTGTCTGCACCTGGTTGCACTTCAGTTCCTTGATTTTTGCCTGAAGACGTGGCATCTGCATCTGAAGGGATTCCATCAGTGGCTATTGTTTCCAAGGCCTCTTCATCAGTATCAGTTATTTTTATTGGAGTTTCCTCGCCTCCTGATTCCGGTATCACTATCTGGGCCTGCTCTCCAGTCGCATTGGTGATGTTGGTCACATTGATGTCAGGAAGCTCTATTTCAG
This sequence comes from Microcaldota archaeon, assembly GCA_964495395.1. Lineage (GTDB taxonomy): Archaea > Micrarchaeota > Micrarchaeia > Anstonellales > Bilamarchaeaceae > DATDYG01. The sequence goes on along the minus strand of CAZBWC010000030.1, from coordinate 1,384 downwards.
TTTCATTGGCTTCTGGCTGTGCAGCCGGCTCACTATCTGTACTGTCCGAACTTTCAGATGAGCCTGTCAGTGCTGCGAATCCGACTGCTCCGATCAAATCAACGTTTGCTATTGCTCCGTAGTATAAGGAATCTATTGTATCGTACAGTGTTCTTCCGTCGAGCGGCTCCCAGCCGCTGCTGCCTATGAACTCGCCCAGCTCTATACTGCTCTCTGCCATGTCTTCTGGAAGCAGGGACTGAGTGTAATTGAACTGAATCTCATCCACACTTCCATCTACTTGCGCGTCTATATACATCAGGCCTGATGCCAGCTTGCAGCGTTTTGCCAAGTCAAAGCAGTCGTTATCGCTTATTGCCTCCTGGGCAGCATTCCTCGTGTGCACGCCTACGTTGCTTGCTGTTATCCGGTAAACCATGTGCTCCGTGGTTATGTTGTAGCCCTTAGTAGACATGCTTGAGTTGACAATGTAGGCATCATATCCCCCGCCTAAAGGCACTGCACTAATATTATTATTACCGGAGAAATTAAGCACAGACGGGCTGCCATAGTAAGGATCAAGGTTGTCGCTGACCCATATTCCATAACTCATATTCGTTATGCTATTGCCTTCAAACCCTGTTACTACGCATCCGAAAGCACAATATACGCCTGCCCCGCTACCATTGCCGGACATCGTATTATTATATATGCCATTTCCTGCAGCTGCGAATATAAGGAAACCGAAATACTCTTCAGCTACGGCCGAATGCGCCGTGTTGTTTGTGAAGTTGTTGCCTCCTTTATTCCATACTCCGAATCCGGCCAGCGTGTTGTTATAAACAGCATTCAAGCTCACAGTGGTATTTGTTCCCCCGCTAATGAATACCCCGTAAGTGTTATTTGTGAAAATATTCGATGTCACTCTATTGAATTGTGCAGCGCCTGTATTGTTAGCGATAGTGGTGCCTGTAGCTGTTGCGTTTCCCCCTCCTGTTACATAGGAGGATGCACTATTGCCTGTTATGTTGTTGTAACTGCCGCCGTCTATGCTTATTGCCGCTCCTGAACCAGCCGTAAGGCTGTTATTGGCCACCGTGTTATAATTGGAATTATTTCTTATGTATATCGAATACTGGCTACCTCCTCCTGAGGCATTGGTGAATGCGTTGCCTGATATTACCGACCTATTCACCCTGGTGAATCCGATTGCAGTTGAGGTGTTGAATATCGTATTGCCTGTTATGCTCAAGTTCTCAATGTCCTGGGCATTTATTGCCGCATTTTGAGAGCCTGAAATGGAATTATTGCTTATGTTAGTATTATTTGGTGGATAAATACACATGTCTCCACAACTATACATAGTGTTATTTGTAATCAGTGTCCACGTGCCCTGAGCGGGATC
>CAZBWC010000029.1:0-11285 GCA_964495395.1 Microcaldota archaeon | reverse complement strand
TCCCGTCTACGCGAACTCTGAAGAAACCATATCGTTTGATCAAAACCTAGATGCTAAAAGTTTGAGAATAAGTCAGGCAGGCGGGATTTTATTTTTCTTCTTCTATCTGTTTAAATATCTTTTGTGTTAATATGAGGGTATGCGTAGGACTACAAAATTCTTCGGCTGCGCTACATCACATGCACTAGCGCCCTCGTTCCTAAGGCGCTTTTCTATTATTATGCCTCTTGTTGCTGTTGTTTTGCCTGTTCCAATAGCAGTTGAATTGCCTATACGCGACCTTTACACTCAAAGTTTTCCTGTCAGCCTAGTTCCTAAAAGGGTGGCTGCAAAATGGGTGGTACAACTGCATGATGAAACTCCAGAAACGCGTTCATATGCTGCTTCTAGCCTCACATTGCATTATCTGCTTAACCGCTCATTTGAGAAGCTCAATGAATTGCCCTCCTCTGCAGATGCTGCTGTTTCAGATGGCATAAGTGCAGGAATCACTGCCTACTTTGAAATTTTTTCAGGCTCGAGGCAAAAATTCGATGACATAATATTCCACGCCCGCGAAGGCATACTGTACTTGCTGTTTGTTTCCGTTTACCGTTATCATCTAGAGCACGGGCTAGAAAAAAGATTTGAGGACGATTTCCTTCACCATACTTCCCCCGCAGTCAGGCAATTATTTGCCCAGATACTTGCAACATCCTATATGTTCAGTAGCGACGATATCGCACTTTCACAGCTTCTTAGCGACCCTGATCCTGCAATAAGGTCAAGTGCTCAGATCACAATAGATCAGTTCAACAGTTCTCAGCCTGAATAAATGCATATTCTTCAGCATTCTAGTTGCGCTTTTTAAGTCCGCGCTGGCAATTATCTTCATGAAGTTTATACACGATGCGCCTGCTATCCTATATCAAAAATCCATTATCGTTGGCGATACTCATTTTGGCATCGAGCAGCGCCTGAAACAAAAAGGTGTTTATATTAACGACCTCAGCGAACGCTTAGCAGAGCAGCTTCTGTCACTTGCAAAACGCGCAAAGGCGAATCAGATAATTTTTCTGGGTGATGTCAAGGATGACCTGACACAAGTCAGCTACGCTGTGGAGCGTGTGTTTGCGAAACTAAAATCTGCAAAGCTTAAGCTTATTGTTGTCCGGGGTAATCATGATGGAGGTATTGAAAAATTAGGCGTAGAAGTTTTTCCGAGCAGCGGCCTGCTTTTTGGCGATTTGGCCCTGGTGCATGGGCATAGCTGGCCTGCGGAGGAATTAATGCAGGCAAAATATTTGGTCTCTGCACACCAACATCCTCAGTTTCTTATGAACGATAAGTTCGGCAATAAGCATGCTGAGCCAATATGGGTTGTTGCAAATGCTTCTTTGTCTGCGCTCAAAAAACATTATAAAAATTTCAATCACTCGATAAAGTTAATCACAATTCCCGCGTTCAATCCACTTGTCGGGTTTCCTGTAAAAAAACTCTCGGCAGAACAACTCGGGCCAATTCTCAACAACAAATTATTTAAATGGAATGAAGCATTAGTATATAACTTGCAGGGCATCTGCATGGGAAAAATTAGGAATTTGTAATCTTAGGCTGGTATATATGGGATCAAGGCGACGCGGAAGGGAACGTTTGAAAACCTGTGCCTCCTGTGGTAGGAGCGTCCCTCGTGATAAGGCTGTGGCTTATAGTCGTAGAAGCGTCTTTAGCACTGACCTGAGGGGTTCACCTGATAATATTTCTTTGATCAGTGAACAGGATGTATATTATTGTGTGAGCTGTGGCAAAAGCAAAAAAATCTTTGAAAAGAAAAAGCAGCAGCTACAGCGTCAAAGAGAGCGACAGTGGTGATGGTTAATGAATACCGAGGTGTTCTAATGGATGAAGTCCATTGTGATGGAAAGAAATATATCACCGTTAAACAAAGTTTTGGAAACCTCCCGTTGATTGTAGTAAAAGCACGAAAAGGATATATCGCATGCAGTTATATCGACCAACAGACTGCTGAAAAAATAGGCGACGTTGCAGCATTTGTGTCTGGAGTCAAAAACCTCGACGATTTCATGAAAGCCAAAATACGGAGTGTCACTACCTGGGCCGAAGACATCGGTATCAGGGAGGGCATGAGCGTCAAAAAAGCGCTCGAGCTCATGGACTTTTCCGAGAACAAATAAATCCTGCTGTTATGAGAGCCAGCGTAAACGGGAGCAACGCGCACCTGTAATTAGCTGTCCTTTGCCTGCGCTCTGATATTTTTGTTATGCAGATTTCTTTTCTTGCTTCTGCCCCGGTTATGCCGACCATTGCGTTGCTGTCTGCTATGCTATTACAGATGTTTTCGTTGCCTAATATTTCAGCAATGCTTTCATAGCATACATTTGCCTGGCCTTCAGCATTTGTTATGACGCTGCCAGAAGAGTCGGCGACGTATTTTATCCGTTCGCATGCTGCTAGTGCATTTCCTTCATCCCTAAACACGGCGTAGCTCATTGCTGCTTCATGAAGGCAGACTGCCTGGTCAAATCCGTTTCCAGTGCACTTGTCAGCAGTTTTGAATCCGAGAGCTCCTATGCTCAGGATGCCGAGCACTATGAAGACCGCGTGCCACAATCTCATAAAATCTACGCCTTGGCCTTTTCGGAATATGCTTTGAGCATTTTCTTGGCTTTTTGGAGAACTATTTCTATTTCCTTCTCGTTTTTTGCACCGGCGCATATGACCTTCCCATTTTTGAAAAGCAGCAAGCTCGCCTTAGGCTCCTTGAATTTCAATATCGCGCCCGGAAACTGTTCAGGTTCGTATTCAACGTCTGGTGCCTTGTATGCTATCCTGTAAAGGTCAAGTTCCATGTCCAATGCTGCTGATGCGACGATGTTCGTTATCTCTATCTTCGGCTTCTTTCTTTTTATGATGCGCTTTGCATACGGAGTGAGAAGCTTAATTGTCCTGTCTATTGTTTTTTCTATCATGCTCCTTTTTTTGCATCCGACGCAGACTACCTTTCCATTCTTGAAAAGCAAAAGGCTTGCCTTGGGATCCTTAAACTTCAATATTGCCCCAGGGAACTGTTCAGGCTCATACTCGATTTCTCTTATTTTCTGTGCCAGGGAAAAAAGATCCAACTCAAGCCCCAAACTTGCTGAGGCTACCATGTTAGTGATAACAAATTTGATTTTCTTTACCAATAAATCACCTGCGCTATTTTTAACTGCTTTTTAAATAGCTCAGAGTATTTAAAAATACTAGGGTTTAAAAAGAAAAAGAGAGGGATGGATATGAAGAAGTCAAAGGGAGACCTTTCATCACACACAAAGACACTTAAAGGTAAGGGCAAGATAAGCCCTATCAGGCAGACTAAGCAGTTTGCCATTGGCGCAAAGGTATTGGTTAAACCCCAATCACTGCGTACTGGCAGGCCCGCGTTGCGTTACAATGACCGGCGCGGCACTATTTTGGAAAAGCGCGGAACAAGCTATGTTGTCAGCGTTGTTGACGGAAACATGATCAAAAAGCTTATATGTCATCCGATGCACCTTGTTGCATCATAATGTGGTTGTATGGAAATTATTTCTTCAAAGCCCGTTGGTGGCTGGGTTCTAAAGGATTTACTCGAAAAGCGCTCCAAAGATGAGGAGCTTGGTTACGAGCAGCAGCAGTCTGCAGAATATCTTGAGAAATTCTCCAAGCTCAAGGCAAAGGATGCTGAGAAGCTGGTTGCTGAATTGAAAAAAAATTCCAAGGTGACTGAAGAAACGGCAATTAAGATTGCCGAGCTGCTTCCAAAGCAGGCCGATACCCTCAAGGCAATACTGGCGAAGGACAAGGTTGAGCTTAATGACGAGGAAATAGCTTCAGTTCTTGCATCTATCAAAGAATATCTCTAAGGGGCTGATTATAATGGAAGATTATGCAATGGTGCTCGAATTTTTACCCTCCGGACATTCCAACCAGCTCAGGCGCGAGCCTGCTGTACAACTTATAGGCATCAAGGCATTCACCCTTCTAGAGGCAACCCTAAAACCTGAAGTTAGCGTAGTCTCTAGCCAAAAAGTGTATGTTGGCAAGGATAACCGCGATCAGGTTGACCGCATCAAAGGCAGAATTCAGTTTTCTGAGCTTACAAATTCCGCGCGCGAGTTTCTTCCTGTTGCCTTAAGAAAGATAATCGAAGAGCGGGAAGCTGATTTTATAGGCTTCATAAACAACGCAAAGCCTGTTTCAATAAGGGTGCATACCCTAGATCTACTTCCTGGCATTGGAAAGAAGAACATGGAATCCATACTCAAAGAGCGCGAGAAGCAGCCGTTTGCAAGCTTCGAAGACATTAAAAAGAGAATTCCGAGCCTTACCGATCCTGTTGCTATTTTTGTCCATCGCATCCAAAGCGAGCTCGAAGGCAAGGAAAAGTACAACCTTTTTGTCAAGCCACCTGCAAGAGAAGGCGAGTTTGATAGGGGCAGGTTCGGTGGCGGCTATAGAAGGAGATATTGAAGAAACTTTTTGGAACGCGGATGTCGCAAAGCGACATAGCGCCACTTGTTCGATGCGTCGAACAATCGGAAGTTTCATCAAAACCTCTATCAACCCCAAACTGCTATCAGCCTAAAACAGTTTTTATCTTTTCAAGAAGCAAGTCGAATTTTGTATATCCTGCCTTTGCATTGAAATGTCCTGCATTTGGCAGGCGTATGAACTCGGCATTTAACTTGCCTGCCAGCTCTATGCCGTTGTAAATTCCTACCATGGGGTCATCTTCTGAATGGAATACGAAAGCTTTTCCTGCATTGGTTTTGATGCGCTCCCAGTTAAACGGCTTTCCTATGAAAGGCTGGTCGCCTTCCCAATTTTTTATGGGCCTGACACCTATTGGTGTTGCAACTAAAAAAGCCGCTTTTATTCTGTTTGGATAATGTTCAAGCATCCGAAGTGCAAATGCACTGCCTAGGCTGTGGGCTATGAGCAGCGTTTCACTTCCAAACTCTTTTTTATATTCATCAAAAACACGAAACCAGTTTTCGGGTGTCTGGTTTTCAGGTGTTGGAAATTGAGGCACAACAGTTCTGCAGCCTATTCTTTCCAGCTCGTCTTTCAGCCACGGAAACCAGTTCTCAAGAGGATGGCCGCCTGTTCCGTGGATTATGTATGCATTTGCCATAGTGCGCGCCTATTTGATGTGCTCTAATGGGCCCAGGAGGAATCGAACCTCCCGTTTTCTGCGTGTAAGGCAGACGTCTTACCGATCGACTATAGGCCCACAAATCTACTTCTATACCCTGTAGTTTAGGAATTTATTTAAGAATGGTTATATTTTTATTAGCATGGTCATCATATATCCTAACAAAGCTCAAAGGATATTTTTATGTTAGTCGGATTGGTCGGAAAGCCATCAAGCGGTAAAAGCACTTTTTTTCAGGCGCTTACATCAGTGCCTGTCGAGCGTTCAGCACGTCCCTTCACCACAATCAAGCCCAACCGCGGCATTGGCTATGTTGAAGTGGAATGCGTTGACAAGGATTTTGGGGTGCAATGCAATCCTAGAACTGGCTTTTGCATCAATTCAAGGAGGTTTGCTCCTGTAGAAGTGCTTGATGTTGCCGGCTTAGTCCCAGGTGCCCACGAAGGAAAAGGGCTCGGCAATAAATTTCTCGATGATCTGCGTCAGGCTGATGTTCTTATTCACATTATAGATTTGTCAGGCTCTACTAACGAGCTTGGCGAAGGTGTTGCAACTGGCAGTTATGACCCTGCAAATGATATACGCTTTCTTGAAGAGGAACTGAATTTCTGGATAAAGGGCATAATAGATGCTAACTGGATAAAGCTTGTGAAGGAAAACACCCAGCAAAACAAGAAGCCAGAAGACGTTATGGCTGCGCAATTTTCCGGCCTTGGCCTAAAAAGACCTGCGATACAGCGTACTCTGAAGCAATTGGGCCTTGAGGAAAAGAAGCTGAGTGACTGGAGTGAGGCAGACAAATTTGCCTTTGCCAAGACAATGCGCGAGCTCGGTAAGCCTATAGTCATAGCTGCAAACAAATGCGATCTTTCCTCGGCCGCAGGCAATTTTGAGCGGCTGAAAAAACAATTTCCACAATATCTGATCGTGCCATGTTCTGCAGAAGCTGAAATTGCAATGAAAGAAGCTGCAAAACACAAGTTCATTGATTATATCCCTGGAGACGGAAGCTTCAAAATACTGAAAGAGCTGAGCCTGCAGCAGCAGAAGGGCATGGATGTTCTTGCATTGCTGTTAAAAAACTTCGGCAGCAGCGGGGTGCAAAAGCTGCTAAATGCTGCGGTTTTCGAATACCTGAAATACATTGCTGTTTTTGCAGGCGGGCGCAATAAGCTGGCGGACAAGGACGGAAACGTGCTTCCTGATATCTGGTTGTTGCCACCTAGCAGCACGGCCATTGACTTCGCTACTGCGATACATACTGAATTTGCCAAGAAGTTCATCAAGGCAGTTGATGCCCGTACAGGCATGTCTCATGGTGCTGAGCATCCTTTGAAGCACAGGGACGTAGTCGAATTCATGTTTGGTAGATGATATGCCAAAAGGCTCTGAAATTGTAAAAAAAGGCTACGATACTATTGCTAAGGCATATGCCAATCAGCGCCATCTATATCCTAATCAGGAATTACTGCAAGCGTTTTCTAAACTTCTTAAAAAACCCGCAAAGGTACTTGATTTAGGCTGGGGTGCGGGTGGACCAGTTTGCAAATTTCTTGTTGATAGTGGATATGCCGTGCTAGGAACTGATTGTTCTAAGGAAATGCTTAAGCTTGCAAGAAAAAATGTTCCAAAAGCCAAATTTAAGGAAATGGACATGACCAAACTGGATTTTAAGGACGACAGCTTTGACGGTGCGGTTTCTTTTTATGCCCTAATTCACGTTCCAAAAGAAAAACATGAAAAAATCTACAAAGCCCTTCATAAAATTGTTAAGTCCGGCGGCATTATTTTGGTTACGAGTGGTACCAGCAACTGGGAGGAGACTATCGAGGATTATCTAGGCACAAAAATGTTCTGGAGTTTTTACGGTCCTAAAAAAACTTCAAAAACCATCGAAGATGCCGGTTTTGAGATTATATGGGGCAAAATATTGAAATTGGGTGGGGAACAGCAATTCTGGATAATGGCCAAAAATAAAAAGTGATGCGGATGGATGTTAAAATAAGAAAGGCGCATCTAAACGATATTCCTAAGCTCGTTGAATGCGCTAAGCGGTTAACTTTTGATGTCAGGTCTCAGGCAAAAGGAAACCTGATCATGCACGAACTTCTGAAATTCAAGCTGAGCTTTCCAGTTTTATGGCGCAAATGGATATCTAAGTGGATTCGCTCTCGCAACGGTCTTGTTCTTGTTGCAGAGCACGGTGGGGAAATAATTGCATATTCGCTTAACCAGATCAAAACCCACGCTGTCGTTTATGTGAACAATAAATCAGGCCACATAGCTGACCTTTACACAAATCCTGCTTACAGGAACAAAGGTATCTCAACCAGGCTCAAGAATGTTGCCTTTGCCTGGTTTAAGAAAAAAGGGCTTAAGTATGCCACGATTTCTGTTCATTCAGTAAATAAAAACGCCCGTAACATCTACGCCAAATGGGGTTTTCTGGATTTCAATATAAATATGTGGAGGAAATTATAATGCGCGTTATCTTGACTACGGTTGCTACAAAAAAAGATGCAGAAAAGCTCGCCTCACTTCTGGTGGCTAAGCGTTTGGCTGCATGCGTAAATATCCTCAAACTGGAAGGCTCTGTTTACAAGTGGAAAGGCAAAGTGCAAAAAGGCAGGGAATTTTTACTGATTATAAAAAGTTCTGCTCCTTACGACCTGCTAGAACGTTTCATATCGGTCAACCACCTATATCAGCTTCCCGAAATCATCTCATTAAAGCCTGATAGGTCCTCTGCAAAATATCTTTCCTGGGTCAAGCGCTCTTGCCTTTAGCCGTAAGCGCTTTTATTGTTCCGCTTCCTTTTTTTGCAACTACTCTAGCATTCCTTCTGTTCAACTGGCTAAGCAAGGCCAGAAATCCCAGGGTTTCGTTATAAAAATCCCTAGAGCAGCGAAGCACTGCAGTTTTTTTGTCTGCATTATATTCCACCCATTTTAGCGCGACAAATGAGAGCAGGTATTCGCCAAAAAATTTTAGTGCTTCATCATATAATGCTTTTTTCAACTGCGCTTCTGGTAAATCGCTTTTTATCTCGCAGAGTATATACCTTTTTTTCAATGCACGTGTCTTTGCCATATCTTCTATCTCTTTTTTAGTAATCTTACGGTATATAATAACGCATTTAATAATAAAAATAGCCCTGTACCAGCATATATCCAGTTAATGTTGATCACACCAAGAAACGGATTATAATCTGTTATCGGCCAGAATGGTCTCAAGTATGCATGCATGAGCGAATCCAGGAAAACATGTGAATATGCTGCAAAAACTGAAGAAAAATATATTTGCTTGCTGGATATTTTTGCCTGGCCTAATTTCAACTGGGCCATTAGTTTGTCTATTTTGGACCGCATTTTTGTCAATAGCCATGCAGCAGCTATGCCAACTAAAGTTGCTGCCAAATACGTGTGCTCTATCCCGTGCAGCATGCCGTCAGGCTGCGGGTTCACGAACATATAATAAAACGGTTCCGTGTCGACTATTACGCTCGAAACTACAAGCGCAGGTATGTAAAAAATCTCGAAAAATACAAGCCCAAATACAACGGCGCTCCAATGGAAAGGGGTTAATGGCATAAGAAGCTCCCTATATTGTCTTTTTAATTTTTTGTTGATTAATATATTTATGGAACGAGTTTTAATTCTATCAGGAAGCGAAAGCGATAGGCCCACTGCCGAGAAGGCAATGCAGGTGTTGCAAGCATTTGGTATCGAGCATAAATACGAGGTTGCTTCTGCCCATAGAAATCCTCAGAAAGTTGACGACCTAGTCATGAATAGTCCTGCAGAAGTTTTCATATGCATTGCTGGATTGAGTGCAGCATTGCCTGGTGTTGTTGCAGCACGAACCACCAAGCCTGTTATAGGCGTACCTGTAGATGCTGCCCTTGACGGATTGGATGCATTGCTGAGCGTAGTGCAAATGCCTCCAAACGTTCCCGTGGCTGCAGTTGGGATTGGCAATGGCAAAAATGCCGGTATTCTCGCAGTACAAATGCTCGCTATTGGCGATACCTCGATTTCTCAAAAACTGAAAGAGTTCAAAGAAACCCTAAAGAAGTAATGCTATGCAATTCGATTTTCATTTTCCGCCTGTTTTCAAGAAGCTAAAGCGTGGCGGGCCTGCGGTAATTTTGCCCAAAGATGTTGGCACTATACTGGGCTACTCTGGTCTGACTCGCGACAGCTTAGTTGTAGAGGCTGGATCAGGCAGCGGTTTTCTTACTATTGCCCTGGCGCAAATTGCCAAAAAAGTCATAAGCTATGAGATTAAGGAAGAATTCCATCAACTTGCAAAATCAAATGCCCAAAAAGCAGGCTTGACGAATATCGATTTTAGGCTTACCAGCGTCCTGGAAGGCATACCTGAAAAGGATGCCGATTGTGTTGTTCTTGACATGCAGGAATCTGTAAAGGCAGTTCCTATAGCTCATGCCTCGTTGGCTAGCGGCGGAACTTTAGCCGGCTACCTGCCCAATATCGAGCAGGCAAAGGACTTTGCACTGGAATGTAAAAAACTCTTCAAAGATGTTTTTATGCTCGAAAACATCATGCGGGATTATGAAATACGCGATTTTGGCGTCAGGCCAAAGCACTGGGGGCTTACTCATACTGCCTATTTAGTATTTGCTAGGAAATAGTGCTTTTAGGTTGCGATTCTCGGTTTTCAGTTCTGTGTCTTGGTTTTATAAAAAGTTGGTTTATAATTTTTTTTATCTGGTTTTACTTCTGAGCCTCAGCCTCCGTAGAGGGGGTATCAGAAAGGACCACCGGAAAATGAATAAACACGTTTTGGATGAAAAAAATTTGAATAAACAGGTTTGATGAAACTTTAAAAAAAAGTTTTGGTGAAGCTTTTACTAAAAGCTTCTGCAGGGGTGGCGGAGAAATCTGTTTCCAGTTTCCAGTTTTGGGATTTGGGGCAGAATTCGCAACGGTCAAACGCGGCAGATGATTCAGCCGAAACTCAAGATCGCGCTTGTTGTAAAAGTGCAATAAGTGATCTGTTGACCTAGCGTCTACGAAGGTTCAGAAACTTTTGGAAAAAGTTTCATCAAAACCTTTTGGTTATTTTCCAAGTTTCGCCTAAAAATCCTTTCCCCTGCATTTTATTTTTACCTGAGCACACGTATCGATTTTTTATGATTTTTAATCCAGTTATTCTTTTTCTGAATCACATAAATTGCGCTTATCTCACATGAATACTCTTTTTAAGTTTTCATGATAATTGCGTGCATGGCACTAGACTTTGGTCTCACCCTAGACCTAGGCATCATTCTCATGGCTGCTCTTCTTGGCGGCACTATATTCGAACGGCTGAAACTGCCCCCTGTCATAGGCATAATACTTGCAGGCATTATCATAGGGCCTGCCGCATATGGTTACGTGGAAGAAGGCGGTGAGATAGAAACATTCGCCCAATTTGGTTCCATCCTGATAATGTTTGTTCTTGGGCTTCAGTTTGAGCATACTCAAATGCGCCGTTTTGGGCTAATGGCATTTATAATCGCCGGTTTTGCCAGCATGTGCACCTTCCTGATAGGGTTTATGGTTGGGTTGCTGCTGGGCCTGAGCAATCTCCACGCGTTGCTTTTAGGTACTGTTATGATTTCCTCGAGCACTACAATTTCCCTGAAACTCCAGGAAGAGCTGGGTTTTATCCATAGTCCTGCAGCTCAACTTACCAAAGCAACAATTGTAGTTGATGATCTTTACGGTTTCATTGCACTGGCTATTGTTTCATTACAAATGGGTTCAGGCTATTCCTCCATACCTGATATTCTGCTTTTGGCCGGCCAAACAGTGCTATACATATTCGTAGTTTTCATGGCAGGGACCAAGCTCATTCCAGAGGTTTTTGCCTATGCTGAAAAACTTTTTGCAGGGAGTGCGTTCACACTAGGCACCATTTTCTGCTTGCTGTTATCGTATACTGTGGTCTCATTCAACATCTCGCCCATAGTTGGGGCTTTCCTTGCTGGTACTATTTTGACTTCGTCTATAGTGCATAAGGACGTACTTAAATCCATAATCCCTATACGCAACCTTTTTGCAAGCGTTTTTTTCATAAGCATAGGGCTTCTGCTTGATCCGCG
>CAZBWC010000028.1:0-11374 GCA_964495395.1 Microcaldota archaeon | reverse complement strand
TCTTGGAGAGGCAGCGACCGAAGGTCGCTGGACGCTCCCCTCTGGTTGCCTTTTTAAAACGTTTCGGAACATGTATAAATACGGGTTGTATAACAATGAATACAAAAATTTTCTGGGCAGTAATTGCAGCAGCTATTTTGATGTTTGGCTGTACTATAGGCTCAAGCAAGAGCGATGAGAATAATGAGAGCGGGGTTGAAGTAATTAATGAAACCCTTAACGAAACTATAAATGCTTCAATTGAACTCAACGAAACACCAGCCGAAACCCTAGCGCCTGCCGAGACTGAGGAAAAACCTGAGGCAATGTGGGCATATACTGATTCTAACGGTAGGATAACTTTCCAATACCCAAAATCATGGAACATAAAAACTGAGTTGCAGAATGGTTACGGCTCGTTGACAGTCGAACTGGCCAATAGCAGCTATTCCAATAGCAAGATAACAGTAAGCTATGCAACCTCAATAACCAACCAGACTGACGAGGAACAAAAACTTATTGATCAGGAAAAGGAACTTGAATATGTTATCTTAGGCCAAACAAAATTCGCAGTATACGAACGCCAGTATGACGCGTTGCCTAGAAAAATAGGGAAGGAAATTACTTGGTGGGCAATCGTTGATGGATTTATGTATAAGGTAAGCCTTGTAGCACCGATAGAGGACTACGAAGGACTTCTCGATAAATACGAGGCTGTACTGGCAACTGTGAGAATACAGTAGACGCTATACAGGGAAATCAGTATGGCGCCATACCACAACCCTAGACATCATGGTATAAATGGAACTCCCACGGATGTGGCCTTTTGTTAACATCACTAAGCTCAGCCCTTTTTCTCCCGACCCACATTTCCAGAAGGTCGGTGGTAAAAACATCGCCCTGTCTTAGGAAGGCATTATCGCTTTCCAATGCTTCCAGGGCATTTCCAAGGCTATGAGGCAGTGTCCTTATTTTTGACAGCCTTTCAGGCCCGAGCGAATATAGGTTTGCATCAGTAGGCTCCCCAGGATGCAGCTTCTTTTTTATACCATCTAAACCAGCCATAAGCATCGCTGAGAAGGCAAGATAGGGGTTGCAGCTCGGGTCAGGCGGCCTGAATTCTATTCTTTTCGAGCCAGGATTATCATCAACTACAGGAATCCTCACTGCCGCGCTCCTGTTCCTGAAGCTGTAAACAAGATTCACAGGGGCTTCGAAACCAGGAACAAGCCGCTTGTAGGAATTTGTAGAAGGGCATATGATTGCCGCAAGTGCAGGCGCATGCTCCAGCAGGCCACCAAGATAATAGAGTGCATTCTCGCTCATGCCTGCGTAGGCATCCCCGGCAAAGGTGTTTTTGCTGCCATCCCAGATGCTCTGGTGCACATGCATGCCACTCCCGTTGTCCCCGAAAAGGGGTTTTGGCATGAATGTTGCTACCTTGCCAACCCGATTTGCCATGTTTTTTACTACATATTTGTAAAGCATGATGTTATCGGCAGAGCGCACAAGGCGATCGTATTTTATGCCTATTTCGCACTGGCCACCTGAAGCCACCTCATGATGATGTTTTTCCACAGTAAGCCCACATGCCTGCATGGTGAGAATCATGTCGTTTCTGAGCTCATGCAATACATCATGAGGCGGAACCGGAAAATAGCCTTCTTTCTGGCGCGGCTTGTAAGCGAGGTTTCCGTTGCCGTTTGGACCGTGCTTGCCGGAGTTCCATATTGCCTCTGACGAATCCACTGAATAAAAGGCGCTGTTGGTAGTCTGCTCATAGCGAAGGTCGTCAAAAATAAAAAATTCTGCCTCAGGACCGAAATAAGCAGTATCCCCAAGCCCTGTTGATTTAAGATAGGCTTCTGCCTTTTTTGCCACATTCCGCGGATCCCGTGAGTATACCTCTTTCTTGACAGGGTCGTAAACATCACACACCACCGAAAGAGTCCTGCTTGAAAACGGGTCTATGAATGCAGTGCTATAATCAGGCAGCAGGGACATATCACTTTCGTGTATTTCCTGAAAACCCCTTATGCTTGAGCCGTCAAACGGCAGTTCGTCCTTCTCAAGCGACACCATGTTTACAGGCATAGTAAAATGGTGCCATTGACCATGTAAATCCACGAACTTAAAATCTACCAGATGCAAGCTATTCTTCTCCACAAACGTTTTTGTTTCTCCCATCTAAAACCACCAGCTTTTTGTTGATTATTTGGTAGTGTTTTAGGCCATATATAATATTTTAGCACAAAAAACCGAACAAAAAATATAATGTATTTAAATTTTGCTAAACAAATGTTCAGTTAATATGGTGAAATGACATGGAAACAAAACACTTGGATACTGTAGACAGGCATATAATGGCGGAATTAAGAAAAAATTGCAGGCGCTCATACAGGGAGCTTGGCAAGGCAATAGGCATGAGCCCCGCAACGCTTATAGAAAGAATCAGAAGGCTGGAAAACGCAGGATATGTACTAGGATATTCAGCAAACTTAGATTACCTAAAGCTAGGCTATGAATTCATGGCAATAGTGAAAATAAGCATACAGCACGGAGCAATGCTCGAGGTACAGAAAAAAATAAGCAAACTGCCAGGAGTGGCAGCAGTATACGATATTGCAGGCGATTATGACTCCATCGCGACAGTCATATGCAAAAGCAGGGGCGAGCTAAGCAGGCTGGTGAAAAAAATACTTGCAGTCCCAAATGTGGAAAAAACTAATACCAACATGGTGCTAAATGTAATTAAGGACGTACATGAATTCAATGAGATCTAGTGCCCATTCCAGCAGGACGGTGGTGGGTATGCTTCTTTTTGCCGTCATGCCTACTGGCTCTACCACTTGGCCTGTGGCCATTAGAGTAACCATCTCCGTTAGCAGGAAGTATTGTTGCGATCTTTTCACGTGCAGCAGCAGTTTGAGCTTCAGAATATAGCTCCGTTAGAGTCGTAGGCGAGAAACCAGGAGTCAGTAGCGTGACCACATAACCGCAGGTAGGATCGAGAACATCCCTAAAACGCACTCTCCTTTCATTGCCATTATTGACCGCAGTAACTACTGCGGCATTTGACCCAAGGTCTATGGTGCTGACAAGCAAATCGGCAACAGTTGAGCCAGGAGGCAGGTTGATACGTCTCCGGGATGCCTTGCCCCGACCGTGCGATACCACAACATCAATTTTCATCGCAGAACGCTTAGCATCAGAAGCAAGCCATATAGCATTATCAGCATGGGGATTAACGCCTTTTAATCGTGAAAGGTAGTTCCTGGTAGCCTTCACCACAGCACGTGAAACAGGAGCTGAAAGGTCGCCAGATATTGCACGCGATTTATACGCAGGATGTGCATTTCCATCAAGGCCGTGTATGCCCACGTAGTACTCAAAGTCCATTCCAGGCGTCCGTAATTGTCCCTCGAAGGTAACGTATTGAAGCAGATCCACAGGCACGAGTTTAACGATTAGCTCGGGCTGACCACCTTGATCAAGGTCAACATGCAGGTTATCTCGTAAGGCACTCCTTGAAGCCACATGGTGGAGAAGCATCTCAAGCAGACCTAATGAAGTATAAAGGTCGCCATTACCGCCTTCAATAATAATCTTAGCTCCTGCTAAATCAGTTATTTCACTATCTAGTAGCTTAGCAGCAGAGTGCTCATCAATATCAGTCAGACCGTATTTTCTCTTGAGCTTGAAAACAATGCTGCCAATAGCCTTCTGGCGCACGTCCCAGTCAACAATACCTGCCCCTGCGGTTCGAGCATCTATTTCAGCAGCCAGCTGTCCAGGTATTAGCTCCCTGAGCAGGCCCAGCGTTGCATCTATGCGCTCCTGCCGTTCTGCTATAAGCCCGCTTATCAGGGCATATTCCTCAGGATGCAATATCGAAGCAGACATGTTTATAAGATCCCGATAAAGGTCCATGTCCACATAATCTGCGAATGGGGCATAGAAAACGCCTGCAGCAGTCGCATACATGTGCTTTATCAGGTCCATTTTTTCAGGTCCCACATAATGGCCTTCTTGACCTCTGATACGCCGAAGGTCTTCCATATGGCCCCATGTCAGGTCATCGAAGTGCACCGAAACAAGAAGGTCGACCATGCGAACAAATAAGGCAATGAGCTGATCGTCGTGAGCACTTACTGCGCGTTCATAGCGTTTCCATTCCTTTGAATCATCAATATCTCTAAGGGTATCAAAAAATCTTAAAGCCCTTAAAGATTCTGGGCTGAGAGAATGTGGAAATTCCTTGCCGTGTAATGGATGATATAGTGCAGTATCAACAGCGCGCGCATCAGTGCTTTTTGGATCGGCATTGGCTTTGTCAGGGTCAAAAACGCCATAGCTTGCGCACCCCACCATAATGTCGATTCCGTGCTCTGCAAGAGGGCCCAGATTTCTGGAGCCAAAGAGAGAACGAGCTTCCAGAACGCGCCTGGCTAACCGTGGCCGTCCCTGCAATATGGCCTCCAGTGCCTTGGGGTCGCCTGGCTTGAATTTTGTCGTCAACTGATGGCTCATGAACATCACAATAATATCTTTATTACGTAATTTAGGTATTTAAAGGTATGTTTTATGGTTAAATGTGATTTTATATTCCCATAAAATGTTGTTGCAGGAGCAGTAGAGGCACAAAATGCCAGATAGCAATTAGAGTGATTGAACATGATTTGATTGGCAGGTAACCGTATTTAAAACAGTGTCACTAAACTGAGCTGTAAATTCAGACCCTTAGCGAGCCGCGGAACCCCCGGGCAGCATAGTAAGATTCCGCACCGTTATGATAAACAAAGACATTGCCGTAGCGAAAATCAGCAAAGAGTGCACCGCCAAGTTTTCTGATATTAAGAGGTGTTTTCACCCAGATCGATGTTTTCTTATCGAAATTTCCGAGTTTCTGCAAATCTCGATATTGCTCTTCTGTTAAAATCTCAACCCCCATGGCTGCAGCCATATCAACAGCGCTATTTTTCGGTTTATGCTCTTTCCTTGATTCAAGAGCTTCGCGATCGTAGCAAACACTTCTACGACCTTCAGGGCTTTCCGCTGAACAATCATAAAAAATGTATTCGCCAGTCTTTTTATCATGGCCAACAACGCCGGCTTCGCCGCCCGTTCGTTCCCTTTCATTGAGTGACAATAGTTTTTCAGTATTAGTTTCCAGCCTTGCTTGTACTTCACCCCATTCAAGGCCTTTGTGGCGGTTCGTGTTTTTCTCAAAACGGGCTTTCAGCACACTGAGCAGCTCTTCACGTTGTTCTGGCGGCAACTCCTTGTTATTGCCAGTATTCGACCTATTAATTTTTTCTTTGGAGGCAACCATAAAGAATCACTTTTGAATTACAGATTACAATAAGCGGGCATTTTTCAGTGCAGAATAATCCTTGCTCCCTGTGAGCAGAGCAACTGCTTTCATCTGGTCGCACCATTGGCTTAAAGTACCTTCGAGCCGCTGTTCCCGTAGTGCTTTGATAAAGGGATAAGCCGCACCGCCAACATCGGCACCGAGTGCAACTGCTTTGCAAACATCTATGCCGCTTCGCACACCTCCGCTTGCAATTAAGGGCGCTATACCTTTGCATTCGGACAGGGCAGCAACTGTAGGCATCCCCCATTCTTCGAAGCCAGGGGTCAGCCCTTTGCGCGCATATTCAACTTTGCTCCAGCTAGTTCCACCCAAGCCTGAAACATCTATATAGGCCACACCAACACGCCTAAGCTTCACAGCAACCTCGCGGCTTATGCCTGCACCCGTTTCCTTGACTATTACTGGAACCGACAGCCTATCGCACGCTTCTGCAATGGCATTAATGATACCCCTAAAATCGCGATCGCCTTAAGGTTGGATTATTTCCTGAAGAGGATTCAGGTGTATGGCAAGTGCATCTGCCACGATATCCTGGACCAGCCGTTCGACTACAGCAGCACCGTATTTGCGCAATTGCACCCCTCCAATATTAGCGAGCAGTGGTATCGACGGAGCGACATCCCGGACATAATAGGTTTTCAACAAAGCAGGATTTTCAATCATTGCCCTTTGAGAACCTACTCCGAAGGCAATATGGAATTTTTCAGCTGCTGCTGCCAGCCCACGGTTGATTTCGCGTGCATCAGCATAACCGCCAGTCATACCGGTTATCAGTAGAGGAAAGGCAAGCTTCTTGCCGAGGAATTTCATACTGAGGTCAATTTCGTCCCATGATAGCTCAGGTAAAGAATTATGTACGAAAGAGATTGATTCAAAGCCAGCAGAAGTGCTGTATTGGACATCCTTTTTCAGCACAAGCTCTACGTGGTCTTTTTTCCTTGACTCGGTTTTGGAGTTTTTTTGTTTCATGAGACCACTTAATGTGCAAGCGGGTACTTCTCAAGGTACATATTAGTCTGCAGTATTATCAGGAACGGCAGTATGAAAACTGCATTGATAATAAGCGACAAAGGAGAAGCAAATGAGGGAAGAGCGATGCCTAAAATCAAGCGTACTGCCGAGAGCATTATAGTGCCTGTTAGCACCCATACCAAAAACAGGATTGGCTTCTTCAGAGCCATGCTTGCAGAATATGCGAATGCGTTCAAAACATGGGCATTATCTATGACAATGGCAGGAGTAACAAAGAAGAAGAGATAGGAAAGCACGAAAACAGCTGCAGGGTAAATTAATGCCTGGATAGGCTGCTCGAACGTAAGAAGATGGATAAATGTGAATAGCAGCATAATGAAAGTGTAGACATAAAGAATCCGCACTGCATATGTAGACAAGGCAGCCCATATCTCAGAGGGATTTAGCGTAAAGGTACGCCTTGATTTTATCACAAGGTTGATGTTTGCAAGAGTATCAGAAATAAGGAAAAGGGATATAAGATATGCTGCAGCGGTCAAAAGAACTTCTGCAAGCCCCAGGTCAGGAAGGCTGCCGGTCCGTAAGGAAGCGAAGCCGAGAGTTATGAATGTAGGTGCAGGCACCAGAAGAAGAATCATGAATGCGAGAAGCATTGGAATTGAGAATATTACTAGTATAGACAGCTTGTCCAGGTAGAAACGGAGGCTATAACTGAACAGGTTCAGCAATCGTGACCAACCAGTAACTTTAGCAGGTGCAGGCATAATAGCTATTCAACATATTTGATTTTTAAAGTTTGTTGCATAACAAGGATTCGAGAAATATGGTTAAGGCCAGTTATAAAATTGCAGGAATACGAAGTGATGGCACGGCAACAAAGATATTCCTCATGGAGCCGGTGCATGGCGAGCGTATGCAGTTTAAGCCAGGCCAATTTGTGAAGCTTTTCTTTCCAGGTAATGATAAGGATTTCAGGATGTTTTCCTTAGCATCAGCACCAGGAGAAAAATCATTGGAATTTTGCATAAAGATTTTGCCTGACGGCAAATTTTCACAGGTTATTGATAGGCTGGAAGTAGGGGCGATGCTTGATATCGAAGGACCTTTCGGGCATTTTGTATATTCGGACCAGTCCAAGTGCGTATTCGTAGCAGCAGGAACAGGAATTGCGCCTGTGTTAAGCATGCTCAGGCATATAAAAAACAAAAATATACGTGGTGAGTTCACATTATTTTTCACAAACAAAACAAAGGATGCCATATTATATCAGAATGAACTCAGGCAGCTGGAACAGGATGGCATACACGTAGTCTATACGATAACCAGGGAACAGCCAGAAGACTGGAAAGGTGAACTCGGAAGGATTGACAGCAGTATGATAGACAAATATGTCAAGAATGCAGGAGAATGCAACTGGTATTTTTGTGGGCCACTGGAATTCGTGAAGATGATAAAACAGCATGCTTTAGACAAAGGGGTACAGCCTCAGAACATCAAAATGGAAGGCTGGGGATAAAAAATATGCTGAAATGGCAATGAGTGTATGATTTTTAATGGCTTACTGATATTACGAATACAATAGAAGAGGGAGTTAGATATGGAAAAAACAATTGACACAATAGTAGATGGCGGAAAGGCAACAGCAGGGCCGCCGCTTGGGCCAGCACTCGGGCCATTGGGCGTAAATGCAGGGAACGTAATTGCAGAGATAAACAAGGCTACTGCCGCATTTGCAGGCATAAAGGTGCCAGTAAAAGTGATAGTTGACACTTCAAGCAAGCAATTCCGGATAGAGGTAGGCAGCCCGCCAACTGCAGAACTGATAAAGAAGGATGCAGGAATAGAAAAAGGATCAGGAAACAAGGACCAGAAAGCAGGCAATGCCAGCCTTCAGGTCATAATAGGAGTTGCGAAAAAGAAGAATACACTTGCACGGGAACTGAAACAAACGACCAAGGAAGTGCTGGGCACATGCAAAAGCATGGGTCTTCAGGTCGATGGCAAAGACCCGTCAGAGATCATAAAGGAGATAAACAAAGGCATGCATGACTCGCTGTTTTCAGCGTGATTGTATGAAAACGCCTGCACTTGCATTGTTTTTGCTTCTGTTGTCCCAGGCAGTGTTCTCTTCGGTTCTCTGGACCTATGATAGCAAGCAAACAGTGATTTCAACATTAGCTGCGCTCGAAAGCATAATCATAGGTACTGAAGAAGGAGGCGTAATTGCAATTTCAGCTACCACTGGCATCAAGGCATGGGAATACAATGCAGAAAGCAGCATAATAGACATGGCAAAATCAGCAGACCGGATAGCGTTGTTGTTGAAGAACGGCAAAATAGTCATGCTGGATAACAGCGGCAGGAAAATGATTGAAGCCGGATTGGATAAGGGCGGATTTGTAGACCAAACAGTATATGGCCTGGCAGCAACTGAAAACGGCGTTCTGGCAACAACTGACAGAGGCATTGTACAAGTCAACAGCTTTGGGAACATGAGCTGGCCTTATGCTGAGAATGCGACATTCACCAGGCCAACGATAACCAGCGGCATAATGGCAGTAGGAGCCGATGATGAATTATTGGTGTTTAAGCTGCCGCAGAAAAAGCCAGCTTATAAGATTCAAATAGGCAACGTATGGAAATCAGCACCTGTGATCAAGGGCAGTAATGCATATATAGGCACCTCAGAAAACAAAGTTTATTCGCTTGATGTGCAAACCGGATCAATAACATGGAGCGCAGTCACAGGCGGATGGGTAGACGGAACAGGCGCGATAGATGGCCCCAACCTGTATATAGGAAGCAATGATGGCAAGCTGTATGCACTAAACCTAGTTACCGGGGTGTCCGTATGGAGCAGCACTACCCGTGGTGCGGTAGATACAACTCCAGTATTTGGAACAATCTCTGGAAAGGATGTGGTGCTAATAGGAAGCCAGGATGGCAATACTTATGCATTTGACAGAACTGACGGCACCATTATATGGAGCTGGGAAGGGCGCAGCGGAATAACGGAAATTTATTATGCAAATGGAATCGTATATGCAATAGGCATAGACGGAAAAGTTTATGCACATTCCCTTGACCAGGCTTGCACAATAACAATGCCCTCCCAATCAGCTGAGACAGACAGAAAGGAAATGAGGCTGGAGGGATATGCTTTTCCTGAAAGCTCCGAAGTCCAGATCAGCATAAACTCAGAGCCGTGGGAAACAGTTTCAGAAGGAGGCGCATGGAAACACATCATTCAGCCCGAGGAGCTCAGGGAAGGAAGCAACCTCATTTCTTGCAGGGCGGTTTCAGGCGGCAAGGAACAGAAAGAGGTTTCCATAATCCAGTTGATAAAGAGAAGCAACCTGCCGCTGGGCAAATTCGTCATAAATTATCCGATACAGGTAAATGTAGGCGAGCAGATAAACATCACGGTATATGATGGTGATACTTTCGAACTTGTAGAAGGTTATGAAATAAAGACGGACAGTGGAATATTGCTTGGAAACGAAAATGGCAGGACAAACACCAGTTATGAAGAGCCAGGACAGAAAGAGCTTATAATTGCCAAGAAAGGTTTCAGCGATGCGCGCATATCAGTGAGTATAATAAAGCCAGGTGATTTTTCGAGCATTATACCTTATGCAGCCGCAGGACTTGTTGTGCTGGCAGTTGTCGGATACATGGTGCTGAAGAAGTTCAGGAAACCGAAAAAGGAAGAAGAATTCTGATCATGAGGCTTCTGGAAAGCCGTATCAGCTTATAGAGGCTAACGCATCAGCTATTGATATTTCCTGAACAGAGGATTCAAAGAGATCCTTGGGCCGAATTATGAGAAGCCGCCCAAAGCCGGCAGATATGTCAGAAATTGAAGTCGTAGAAGGAGCTCCAGGGATTTCACAAGTGAACCATTTTCCGCCTGCAAATAACCCAAGCGTATTGCCCTGAAGCAGGCATAGAGTACCAGTGTCTGGATCATATGACATAGAAGATCTGCGGCGTGCATCAGATGCCAGAACACCAGGAAGTGGAATTGTTTCTATTACTGCCTGCCCCATGCGGGAACTAGCCTGAATGGTGAGCTTCAGGATTATGCTGGATATTCCTTTGTTCGAGAGTATAAAGACCGCGTTCCTAGGCCCTTTAACGATTGAATAGGCATTAGTATCTTCAAAGGATGCGATGTTATGAGGAATGCCTATAATGGGATATTTTGGGAGCGAGATATTTGCCGCCTCACCTGAATCCAGACTAACAAGCCATAGGCCAGTGGCAGCCCCCCTTATTCGCCTGAAGCCAGAGGACGCGGAAGTATCGGGAACAACAACAGCTTCGCCTCCTATTGTGCCTATTAAAAAGTAATCTTCGCCCACAGGCGCAAAGCCATTGAAAGTGCAACCGCCTTCCAGAATCAAGCGCGGTGCTTGATTCAATGAATAGACTCGCCATGAATTGCCGTCAGTAGAAGAAAACCAAGGAAAACCACTGTTATCAAAACCAAGAAGCTGCTCTGAGATCCAGCCATTAGGAGAATCGATAGACCCGTGCCGCAATCCGTTGCCCAATTCCAGAGAATGATAGTCGAGGCTTCCCCCGGCAAAGCGTAACCTAGAATTCAGGAGCATGGCTAAAAGCTTGGAAGTTTTAAATGAGTGCCCCGAACCCGCCAGTTCAGGAAGCCTGACCCGCACTTCACGTTCGGATGCGAGCACTGCAGTAGCCGTAGATTTCGGGTCGTAAAGCATCAGGTGAAAATGAGAATCATGAAGGAAGCCCACGGCATCACTTATAGCCCGAGGTCGGTTATGTGCTTCAGCCCCATGCCCAATAGCCATGCGCTCAAGAGAGGCCGTGACCACTTCGCGGCGTTCTTGCGGCAGCATATCTAGCAGTACGTGCGAATAGCGTTTTGTGAGAAACATAAACCCTCCATACGTGCGTACAGCAGCATGAACCTCATGTTTTTCAAGGAGAATCCTGTGTGATAACTGCTTCATAAAAATATTGTGTTTAGAAAAATATAAAAATGACTGTGCTTGAGGGTGGTGCGGGTTA